>JAFAEW010000113.1 GCA_023423835.1 Bacteroidota bacterium
CCATTATGCAGACCGAACGCCGCATGTTAGCACGAGGGATTACAAAAACTTTGAAAATCTCTGCAAGCGACTCGAAAGTTCGGGATCGGCGATAGCAAGAAAGGTGGAGACTGCTCCCGGAGAATCAATGTCGATGGTATTGCTATTGAGCGATAACGGAAGATTGTACAATATGATGAATTGCACTACAGATGCAGGCAGGAAGCAATCCGCAAATTATTTTTTATACGACCGGATATTTGAAGAATTTTCAGGCCGGCAACTGTGGTTTGATTTTGAAGGTTCAGACCTCGAGGGCGTGAAAGCTTTTTATAAAAAGTTTGGCGGCATCCTTCAACCCTATCCTGCCATTCACATCAACGAGCTTCCTTTCCCTTTGTCGAAAATAAAGCCTTAGCGGTTGCTGATAATTTTTTTAGCCAGAAACAGGTCGAGCGGACGGGTGATCTTGATATTGTAAAACTCGCCTTCCACCAAATGGATTTTGGCTCCAAAACTTTCAACTACCGTTGCCTCGTCGGTAAAATCAGGCTGGTATTCCTGTTGAAAAGCCGGTTTAATAACGGATGCGAGGAAGGTTTGCGGCGTTTGAACGATTCTCACGCTTTCCCTGTCTTCAGATTTTGGATGACCGTTCTTTAAAATGCGGATACTGTCAGTGGCGGCAACGGCCGGAACAGCATTTCCGAATTGCAACGTTTCGTTATAACACCGATGGATGAGGGGAATGGAAATTAAACATCTCACGGCGTCATGAACAAATACGACAGACTCCTCCTCTACCCATTTGAGGCCGTTTTTTACGGAATGAAACCGGGTATCGCCTCCGGTAGCAATTTGTATGTGTCTTTCGAACAGGCCGGTAATCTTTTGTCCGTCTTTCTTATATTCTTCCGGCACTACAACGATTAATTGCAGATCCTGATAGGCTCTGAGGAAAGCATCTATGGTGTACCACAAAACCGGTTTACCGTTAAGGTTTAAGAACTGTTTTGGTGTTGAATGTCCCATCCTTTTTCCCATTCCACCGGCAACAATCACCGCATATTTTTTCATTACACCAAAGGAATGAAATGTTGAGGAAAAAAGCAAAGGTGTTTTACTGGCCTTCTGTCAAAGACATGTTTTCCTTTCTTCCGCGTTTAAACTTTTTCTGAATCAACAACAAAAAATGAAACAGGATTAAAAACGGTGGCGACTGGCTTATAAAAAGAGACCGCGGCAGAGCAGGCGGTCTCTTCAATGATTTATTTGCGATGGACCTAAAATGGCAGATCGTCTGTTGGTTCGTTTGATTCGCCCTGCGGCGCATTTACAGGTTGTCTTTGATGAAACTCTCCCTCGGTTCCGGAATTTTGCTCATTTCTTGATCCGAGCAACTGAATGTTCATGACTCTTAAAGTTAAGGAAGCGCCCTGGCGGTTATCGTTTGTCGTATAGGTTCTGATATCCGGCGTTCCTTCTACGTACACTTGTGTTCCTTTTTTAAGATAAGGGGCAATTCCCGTTTTTTCATTCCAGTAAGCGCATTCCACCCAGGTAGTCCTTTCCTGCTGGCTGCCTTGCCTGTCTTTAAATTTTTCTGTATGTGCCACACTGAAATTGATAACCTGGTTGCCATTTACATTGTTAAGCTGGGCGTCTTTGCCCAGGTTTCCGATTACTTGCAGTTTGATCATAAAAGATATTTTAAGTGTTTAGTAAAGTAAAGCAATATACTAAATATTTTACCAAAAAAATTTTTTTGCAGAAAATTTGTAATCAGCGCCAAAAATTCATTCAAATGATTTTTCTGATGCAAAATCAGGGGTCTGTTGCCTATATTTGTTTTTATGGCAAAAGCAGCGAAAGATACACCCTTAATGCAACAGCATAAAGCGATCAAACAAAAGTATCCCGACGCGATCCTGTTGTTTAGAGTGGGCGATTTTTATGAAACCTTTGGAGAAGATGCCATTAAAGCCTCAAAGGTGCTTGGAATCACTTTAACCAAAAGGAATAACGGTTCTGCCAGTTCAAATGAACTTGCCGGATTTCCCCACCATGCCCTCGATACCTATCTGCATAAATTGGTGAAAGCCGGCTATCGTGTTGCCATTTGCGATCAGCTTGAAGATCCGAAGCTCGCAAAAGGGATTGTGAAAAGAGGGGTAACTGAGATGGTGACGCCCGGACTTGCCACGCACGACCGGCTGCTCGAGCATGACAGTAATAATTTTCTCGCAGCCGTGCATTTTGATGAACGGATGACCGGCATTGCCTTACTCGATATTTCTACCGGTGAATTTTTTCTCTCCCAGGGAGACCAGGAATATATTGACAAACTTCTGCAGACTTTAAAACCGGCCGAGGTTATTTTCCAGAGAAACCTGCAGAAGACATTTAAAGAACAATTCGGATCAAAGTTTTACACCTACACCCTTGACAGTTGGATTTTTGATCCTGCCTTTGCTACCGAAAGTCTTCTTAAACATTTTCAGACGCATTCGCTAAAGGGATTTGGAGTGGAAGACATGCAGTTTGGCATCGTTGCAGCAGGTGCGATTTTGCATTACCTTAAAGATACAGAACATCCGAATCTACAGCATATTACAAGTTTGCAGCGGCTGGAAAAGGATGACTATTTATGGATGGACCGTTTTACCATACGCAACCTCGAATTGCTTCCCGATGCAAAAGAAAACAGTACCTGTTTCCTCAAAGTGCTGGACAACACAATCAGTCCGATGGGAGCACGGTTGCTGAGACGATGGACGGTCATGCCGTTGAAAGATCCGAAAAAGATCAACGAGCGGCTCGATCTGACCGAGTATTTTATAAAGGAAACGGATTTGAGAAAAAGCGTTCAGCATTTGATCAAACAGTGCGGTGATGTAGAACGACTTGTGAGTAAAATTCCTTCAAAAAAAATTAATCCACGTGAAATATTGCAGCTCGCAAAAGGGCTGCAACAAACCGGAAAAATAAAACAACTCTGCGGCGAGGGAAACAATCCCTACCTGAAGCGATTGTCGGATGCGTTGAATCCCTGCAGTTATATCGCATCAAAGATTACGGCCGTTATATCTGAAAATGCGCCGGTCTCGGCCGTTAAGGGAAATATGATTCTAAGTGGTCAAAACGAAGAATTAGACAGCCTGAGAAAGATCGCTAAGGGAGGAAAAGAATATCTGTTGGATATTCAAAAAGCAGAGGCGGAGAATACGGGAATCGGCTCGCTCAAGATCGGATATAACAATGTTTTCGGATATTATCTCGAGGTTACACATACCCATAAGGAGAAGGTTCCGGAGCAATGGATCCGAAAGCAAACGCTTACCAATGCAGAACGCTATATCACGGCTGAACTCAAGGAATACGAAGAAAAGATAATGGGAGCCGAAGACAGGATTCTTGCAATTGAGATGGAAATGTTTGACAAGCTGGTAATTGAATTACAGGATTATATTTCAGCAATCCAGCTAAACGGAAATATCCTTGCAATTCTCGATTGTTTATTATGTTTTGCGCAAAATGCGATTCAATATAATTACAAAAAGCCGGAAATTCATGCAGACGCTGATCTTGAGATTTCGCAGAGCCGCCATCCGGTGATAGAACGGAATCTTGCGCCGGGCGAAGTTTATGTTCAAAACGACATTTACCTTAATCCGGCAGATCAACAGATAATAATCCTGACGGGGCCGAATATGAGCGGTAAGAGTGCGATCCTGAGGCAGACTGCCCTCATCACACTGATGGCGCATATGGGAAGTTTTGTTCCGGCAGAAAAAGCGAGAATTCCACTCACCGACAAGATTTTCACCCGCGTTGGTGCAAGCGATAATCTCAGTGGTGGAGAAAGCACATTCATGGTTGAAATGAATGAAACGGCAAGCATCATCAATAATATTTCTGCGAGAAGTCTTATTCTCTTGGATGAGATTGGACGCGGCACGAGTACCTATGATGGAATTTCAATTGCGTGGAGCATCGTTGAATTTTTGCATGAATCTCCGGCGGCTCCGAAAACGCTGTTTGCAACGCATTACCATGAGATCAATGAGCTCGAAAAGAAACTGGAGAGAGTGAAAAATTACCACATCACGCATAAGGAAATCGGTAATAAGATCATCTTTCTGCGAAAATTCTCGGCCGGTGGCAGTACCAGCAGCTTTGGAATTCATGTGGCGAAAATGGCCGGTATGCCTCCTGCATTAACGGCGAGAGCAACGGAAATTCTGCACCAGTTGCAGGAAAAAAATGTGGAAGATTCAACCAGCCTCTCGCCTTCTCAAAACAAGCAGGGACGGCCCTTACAGGAAAAGATCAAGAAATTATCGGCACCGCAATTACAATTGTCCATCTTTGATGCGCATACTGAAACATTCGAAAATATCCGGAAATTGTTGACTGAAATCGACATCAACCGGCTTACACCTGTTGAGGCGCTGATGAAATTGAATGAGGTAAAGGGAATGCTGAAATGATTGAATGCTTTCAAGCGGCCTTCACATTCCTATTCAACCCATCACATCTGAAACGATCAGACAATAGATGGCAGAATCGAGGAAACGGCCGTTGAAATAAAAGTTTTCTCTGAAGTAGGCTTCCTGCACAAAACCCATTTTTTGCAACAGCTTTTTCGAGGCCTCGTTTTCCGGATTTATATTCGCTTCAATGGAATGGACATTCATGTCAGAAAACGCGAAATTTGTAACCGCCTTTATTGCTTCTGCCATTAATCCCTTCCGGTGATATTTTGGATGCAAAAAATATCCGAGTTCCGCCCGGTGATGTTCTTTTTGAATATTGAAAAATCCGATGTTGCCAACCATGGTGTCATCGCCTTTTAAGGTAACGGCCCAGGAAATACCGGTATTATCGCTTTGCCCGGATTTCAACCGTTGATAGAATATTTTCGCATCCTCTTCCGTCTGGGCCTTGTCTCTGTCAATAAAACGCATCAGTTCATCATTTGACCTTAGCTCAAATAATTGAGGAATGTCGGTTTCTTTCAAATCTCTCAAAACGAGTCTTTCGGTTTGAAGTGCAGGAGCAAACTGCAGGTTTAACTGGAGCATATAGTATTATCTAAGATCAAACGAGTATTAACGATTTGAAGTTCGCAAAATTTCCGACGATGCAAAAGTTTATATTTTTTGTCAACGGAAGTAGTACGGGGTTAAGGAATCTTCCCGCCGGGAACTTATTCTTTTGGTCTTTCTTCCACCGCTACCAGGTTGGTCAGTTCTACGCTCATGGGTAATAAACCGATCTGAACAATGGCTCTTTTTCCCCTGATCTCTTTTACTTCACCCACCTGATGATTTTTCTTCATTTTTACCTTACTGCCAACAGCGATTTCGGCTCTGATCTCCTTGTATTTCGATTCAACTTTTTTCGCCATTTTCCCGGTTATTGCCTGGTCTTTTTTCTTAAACAAGAGATTCTGAACCTGCTTCATTACTTCTTCCTTATTCTCTTTATTTTCCGCTTTCCGCCATTCCAGAACAATCTGTTTCAATTTTCGTTCGGTCTCTTTCAAATTCGTCATTTTCTCTTCAGTGATCTTGTTTTGATGTTTCAACAATTCAACCTGCTGGCGATGTTTTTCCTTTGACAAAACCACTTCCATTTCGGTCTTCAGCTTTTCATTTTCGCTGAGGATTTTCTGCAATTCCTTCTTTTCTTTTTCCAGCCTTTGCTGGTCCTGCTCCGTTCGGTTCAATAGTTTATCGAGCCGGAAATGATCTTCGTCAACCAACTTTCTCGCCCTGTTGATCAGAGGTGCGGGAAGTCCGATCCTCTGGGCGATAGCGAAAGTATAGCTGCTTCCCGGTTTCCCGATTACCAGTTGATAAAGCGGTTTTAAATTAACTTCATCGAAAGCCATTGCGCCGTTTACAATCCCCGCCGTCCGATTTGCCATCACTTTCAAATTCAGGTAGTGGGTGGTAACAATGCCAATTGCATGGCGACGAGACAATTCTTCGAGAATAACTTCCGCAAATGCCCCACCAAGATTTGGATCGCTTCCGCTTCCCAATTCATCGATGAAAAACAGAGTCCTTCCATTGGCATTTTCAATAAAATATTTCATGTGCAGCAAATGGGAAGAATAAGTGCTCAGTTCGAATTGAATGCTTTGCGTATCACCGATGTGAATGAAAAGTTGTTTGAAAATGCCCGTCTGTGAATCGGGATGCACCGGCACCAGTAATCCGCTTTGTATCATCATTTGGATGAGGCCGCAGGTTTTCATGGTAACGGTCTTCCCGCCGGCGTTCGGACCGCTGATGATCAGGATGCGTTTTTTTTCATCCAAATCAAGATTAACCGGAATTGTTTTGTTGGAGGTTTCTTTGTTGTACAAATACAATAGCGGATGAAATGCATTGATAAGGTGAATTTCGGCCTTGTCAGAAACAGATGGAAAATTGCCGTTTATCTGCAGGGCAAACTTTGCTTTTCCTGCAATAAAATCAAACTCGCCGGCAATAACGGTATAATTTTTCAAAAGATGGCTGTAACCGTTTAGTCTTGAAGTAAGTTCCTTCAGAATACGAAGTACTTCCTTTCGTTCTTCATTTTCCAGGGAATACAAATCATTGTTGATTTCAATCGTTTCTTCCGGTTCTATGAAAGCGGTTTTCCGGCTGTCGCTTTCGCCGTGTAGAATTCCTTTCACCTGTCGTTTGTGTTCCGAAAAAACCGCCACTACCCTTCTGCCGTTGCTGAAACTTTCTTCGATATCGGCCGTATATCCCGATTTATTCAACCTTGCAACCACCTTGTCGAAGACGCGGCTTAATTCAATCCGCTTTCTGTAGATAGACATCCTTATCTTCTGCAAATCCTGGCTGGCCGAGTCTTTTACAAATCCCGTTTCATCTAAAATCTCGTCGATCAATTCCCCGATTACTTTTTCGTAATAACTATCTTCAATCACCTGTGTGAGGGCGGGATAAGCGATTCGCCTTTCATTGTCAAACCAGCGAAAGATCTTTTCGATGGCAGCTACGAGTTTCCTGATTTCCAAAAATTCCTCACCGGATAAAGTGCTTCCGGGAATCGACAAAAGTTTAATTTCCCGCAAAATGTTGCGGGTGAAATCGTTTGGAAAATATTGACCGTTTTGAAACAGCAGTTTAAACTCGTTGCTTTGCTGTAATTCGAGGTCAATGAATTCCTTTCTGGTATGTATTCTCAAAGATTCTGCTTTTTTCTTGCCGTACTCACTCTGGCAATTTTGCTTTAGCAGTTCTTTTATTTTATCAAATTCCAATTGTATCTCCGCAGATGCGGGGTATAATTTCATAAGTAAATTCCTTTAATAAATAAAGCAGCTTGAATGGATCAGGCTGCTGTTCGGTATTGGCTTTTTACCTTGCTGCCTAGCAAGCGGATAAAAACGCAAGAACACTCTTTCATTCTCTTTTTTCCGCGAACTATTCATCACGGCACGTTCGGACTTACTTTTTTGTCTCGATATAAAAAACTAACAAAAAAAATCAAGACTGCGGAATAAAGGCTAAAATTTGTTCCAACTCCGCTACGCCAAAGAAGCTATCCATTTGGCTTTTGTACTTCACTCATCGCAGACTCATGTCATCTTTAGAATATATCCCGTCATCTTTGCCCTTTAGGCTTCATTGAATCAAATTCTTTTTGCGCCTTTTTCCCGAGGTCGTTGTGATATTGACAGACATTAGCTCCTTACGACGTATATTATATCGTTAGTCCAGCTTCAACACGGCCAAAAACGCTTCCTGTGGAATTTCTACGTTTCCGATCTGGCGCATCCGCTTTTTCCCTTCCTTCTGTTTCTCCAATAGCTTTCTCTTACGGCTGATATCTCCGCCATAACATTTCGCGGTTACATCCTTTCTCATGGCGCTGATATTTTCCCGGCCGATAATTTTCGCTCCGATGGCCGCTTGTATGGCGATGAGGAATTGTTGGCGTGGCAATAATTCCTTTAATTTCTCACACAGTTTTCTTCCGAAATCTTCAGCACGACTGCGATGGATCAAGGCACTTAGGGCATCGACTCTTTCGTTGTTCAGAAGAATATCCATTTTCACAATATCCGCATTTCTCATTCCGATCGGACTGTAATCGAACGATGCATAACCTCTCGTCTGACTCTTTAATTTATCATAAAAATCAAACACAATTTCGGTAAGCGGCATTTCAAAAGTCAGCTCTACCCTCGTTGGCGTGAGGTATTGCTGGTTGATCAGAATACCGCGTTTCCCCAGACAAAGCGTCATAATATTGCCAATGTATTCCGGAAGTGAAATGATCTGCGCCCTGATAAAAGGCTCTTCGATATAATCAATCTTCGTAGTGTCCGGCATTTCCGACGGATTGTTTACCACGATCTTTTCGCCTTTTGTGGTATATGCATTGAAACTAACGTTCGGAACGGTGGTGATAACGGTTTGATTGAATTCCCTTTCCAGCCTTTCCTGGATGATTTCCATGTGCAGCAATCCCAAAAATCCGCAACGAAAACCAAATCCCAATGCCTGGGAAGTTTCGAGTTCGAAGGTAAGAGAAGCGTCATTCAACTGCAATTTATCCATACAATCCCGCAGCTCTTCAAACTCATCGGTATTGACCGGGAAAATGCCCGCAAACACCATCGGTTTCACTTCCTCAAATCCCTGGATCATTTTCCCGGGATTGGAAGCCAGGGTAATGGTATCACCCACTTTTACCTCTTTCGCATTCTTGATACCTGTTATTACGTATCCTACATCACCGGCCTTCACCTCACTTTTTGGCGTCATATTAAGCTTCAACACGCCCACCTCATCGGCCATGTATTCCTCGCCGGTAGAAACGAATTCAATTTTATCATTCTTCCTCAATATTCCGTTCATGATGCGGTAATAGACGATAATGCCTCTGAAACTATTGAAAACGCTGTCGAATATCAATGCCTGCAAGGGCGCGTCATAATCACCGGTTGGTGCAGGAATTCTTTCTACGATTGCATTTAATATTTCTTCAATTCCGATTCCCGATTTTCCGCTCGCCAGTAGAATTTCCTCTTCTTTACAACCAATCAGTTCGATGATCTGATCCTTCACTTCCGGAATCATTGCCCCTTCCATATCAATCTTGTTGATGACCGGAATAATTTCGAGGTCGTTATCGATGGCGAGATAAAGGTTGCTGATCGTTTGTGCCTGGATGCCTTGTGAAGCATCAACAAGCAGCAGCGCTCCTTCACACGCAGCGAGTGCACGGCTTACCTCATAACTGAAATCCACGTGGCCCGGCGTATCGATGAGATTTAAAGTATAGGTAGTGCCTTTGTAGGGATATTGAATTTGAATGGCATGGCTCTTAATGGTGATGCCCTTTTCGCGTTCAAGATCCATGTTATCCAGCACCTGGTCCATCATTTCCCTCGAAGTCACGGTATTGGTATATTCCAATAGTCTGTCGGCCAGGGTGCTCTTCCCATGGTCAATATGTGCGATAATGCAAAAATTCCTGATTTCTTTCATAAAAGTTAAACCGCAAAGATAAATTAAAGCAGGTTGTGACGAATTTTTTAATTGCTAAATAAATGCACGAATTAGGGATAAAAATACCGTGAAAACACGGTTGTATGGGGAAAAGGAAAAGTGCAGATTTGGAGTGGGAAAATGGAGATCGTCATTCAGCACCAAATACAAACAACAGGAGGATACGTTTCCATGTTCGTCACAATTTTTAAGAAAGCAATGCCGAGTTAAGGTAGACTAAAACGATGAGGCACTAATTCAATTAGTGTGATAAAAGGTAGCCTGATAGCCACGTTATAATCAATAGAAATGCGGGGTTTAAGCTTATGCAACGAGTTAAAAAAGAAAGCCGTAGACCTGGTTTTGATCCTGGCCCTGCTCGCAACACCCTTAGTCGGTTCATCGCGAAACGCTTCATTTCTGGACAGCGTTGCTGACTTCTCGAGCGAAAGTCCGCCAGAACAGATTATTCAGGATATCAATTTGCCAAACGTTCACTTTGTTAAGGCTCCGGGTAACCGTATCAATTTCGGATTAGTGGGCAATGAGTATAATTATGTCCTGCTGAAAATCAGTTCTGCAATTAGCAATAATGAACAGTACTTGTCTATCACTAACACCAGTTTAGATAGTGTAATCATTTACAGGATAGATTTGATTAATTCAACTCAGCGTATTTATCTGGGAGGCCAGCTCGTTCCTTTCAACAGAAACAATAAGTATGTGTGGCACATCGCCCGGGTGGCAAACAATGCGGTTCCGTTGTTTTACCTGATCGCAATAAAAGCCAATCAAAAAAACATCAACCTTCAGTATGAATTATTGAGCCGCGAGCAGCTAGAACAAAAATACCGGGCCGAAGACCGGATTATTTTCTTTTATATTGGAGTGGTTTGCCTGATAATAATCATCATCCTTCTTGCACTCCTCCTATTTCAAAAGCCGGTTTTCGCGGCCTACCTCGGATATATTGTTTGTGCTTTCACCTGGATACTCTCCCACTACGGGTATGTCTTTCCGTATTTGTATCCACAGTTTCCGTTGATTAATGAAATTGCGAAACCGGTGAGCAGTCTCGGTGCGAGTTTCTTCTTGCTCCTGGTTCTAAACCTCTTATTCAGGCAACAATTACAAGGTCGCAGCCAACTTCAGCAACTCATTAAAACAACATTGCGCATTCTGCCATTTCTGATAGTTTCCATGATGTTATTACTCATTCCGGGGCTCGGTGATGGAATAAGATTTGGTCTAATGGTCTTATGGCACATTGGTCTCGTCTTTACCATTTGCCTCATTGTAACTGTCCCCTTCAGCTTTATTCATTCAGGTGCCACACCAAAATTATTTGCTTCGGCCATGCTTGTCATCTGCCTCATGTCGGTTGTTCAGTTATTTGCGAATGCCGGTACTATCAATAGTAATTTTATAGAAGAACACGGCATCACGGTGGGAAGTTTGTTAGAAAACATCACCATCGCTTTCGGGTTGTTTTATAATCTGCTGCAGGAAAGAAAGCAGAGGGAAATGCAGGTATTGGCGTTGAAACAGGAGCAGGCGGAAACCTTGAAAAACCTGGTTGCAGTACAAGATAATGAACGCAAAAGAATCGCCGGAGACCTCCACGATTATATTGGACCATTGCTTGCCGCTTTGAAAATTAATTTCAGGAGGATTGTAGATGCTAAGGAAGGAGAACATCAAAACGGACTGGTCGGCAAAACAGAATCAATCATTGATGATTCAATCGGTGAAATCCGAAACGTGGCGCTCAACCTGATGCCGAAAGGCCTTTCAAAAAACGGACTGATCAGCAGCCTGCAGGAATATTTTGACAGTTTGCAGCAATTGTACGACAAAACCATTTCGTTTCGTCACGAGGTAACGATAGTTCCTGATCACCAAATGCAGATCAATTTGTACCGGATAATTTGTGAGTTGACGTTGAATGCGGCACGACATAGTGATGCCGTAAAAATAATGGTAACCATAGAAGCACATGAAGGTTTTGTAAAGCTTGAAATCAATGATGATGGAAAAGGCTTTCAATTGAAGCAGGGAGATAACCGGATTTGTTTAGGGTTACAAAATGCGGAAAGCAGGGTAAACTATCTGAAAGGAAAATTTGATTTAAAATCTGAAGCGGGCAAAGGAACAAGAATTGGAATTGAAATACCATTACAACTTAACCAGATCAAGGTGAACGGCTTTTAACACCAGTCCGATCCGGTTTTTCACGTCGAATTTTTCAAACAGTCTTGCCCGGTAGGTATCAATGGTAGATTCGCTGAGAAAAATTTGTTTGGATATCTCTGCATAACTCAGGTCGGTGCACAAATACTTAAGCAGTTCCTTCTCGCGGGCTGTGAGTTCGGGCACTTGATTGTCGAGAATCTTTTTTTCAATTTGCTTATGGATGTTTCCTGTGATGATGGGTGTGTAATAATATCCGTATTTCACCACCTGTTCCAGAGCCATATGCAATTCTTCCGAACTAATGCTTTTTAAAAGATATCCCTTTACGCCATATTGCAGCATTTGAATAACGCTGTTATCATCCTCCTCCATTGTGAGCGCCAATACTTTTATGCCTTTTCTGTTTTCAAAAATCCATTTCGCCACTTCCACCCCGTTGATTCCCGGCATATTAATGTCGAGCAAAATGATGTCCGGTACGTTAACCTCGTACTTCAACAACTCGATAGCTCTATTACCATCCTGCACCGCCCATATAACATCAAAACCTTCAAACTCGTTAATGAGACCCGCTAAGGAATCACAGAAGATTTTATGGTCATCGATTAAGGCAACGGTAGTCATTCGTCAAATATAGATGATTTGAAGAACGGTTTTTTATTGAAAATGATGGAGGATTTACCGGTGAAAAAATGGAGGATTTTCCTGTCACCGGCAATGTTCAGGTTGAGTATTTTTGATTATCGTAAGGGAAGAAGAGGATGGCTTGAGTGAATTACAGAGATGTGATCGAAAAACGCAATTGCGATAATTTTCATTCTATCGTGTAAAAGCAATTTTCACCTAAAATACGGTTTAACATCAAAACGGCAAGCCATGAAAACACTCTCCATTTGGGCCAGTCATTATAAATCGCAAGCACGGATCGTGATTTTCATTTCGTGGGTCTTACTCACATTTCTCGGAATTTACATCGGAGCAACACTGAAAGAACTGAACACCATTTTACCGGTATCATTGTTCATTACTTCCATAGTTGCCTTTCTTACTACTTTTCTGGTATATCCTCTCAACCGGGAATGGAAACTTAATAAGTTCTTATCTTTTTATGCCTGGAGGAAAAGTTGTGACATGGTCGTTGCTGCTGCTTCTTTTATAATGGTCATTTATGTTTCAAATAATCCTGCAATCCTATTCAGAGGGTATCAACCTGCGTACGCTGCTTTAGTCGACAGAACATTCGTTCCGGCAGATAGTACCCGTAAATTATATAAGTCAGTCAAAGATTTTAGCGCTTCGATGAAAGATGAGAATGGTCAATTCTTAAAGTGGCGGGAAAGAAAGAAACTGCTGAAGACACAGGTTAGGGCAATCCGGAAAGCGAATGATATGTCGAGCGGTGAAAAGACAGCCCTTATCGTCCTTTCTGTTCTCGTAGCAATCGATCTGCTGGCTTTGGTTGCAGGGGCAGCCTGCAGCCTTTCCTGCAACGGTTTAGATGCCGGAGCAATTCTGCTAGGCGTAGGCGGTACCGTGTTAGTTGTTTGGCTGCTGATATTTGTCATCCGGAAAATCAATGGTAAGACGAAAAAGAAGCTGGTAAAGGCGGAGGCAGGAGAAGGGCGTGGTGAATGAAAATTCGCCTTATGTTCATCCTTCAAACAACATTTATTTAGATCTTCAAAATCGTAAGTTAGCCTTGCTTAGTATTCCCAAAAGATCTGGTGGTGGTCGGTTGAGGGAATGACAGTCATTTGCCAAAAATAGATGATTTAGTGGAAGGTTTTTTATTGAAGATTTTGGAGGGAAAACATGAGGCGAAAGAAGGTATATCCTTTTAAGATGACAAAAGACAACTATAAGTTTGTTTAGGAAAAATATCAAAAATGACGGAGTCTTGAGTGTTATCATCTTGCATTTGAACCTCAAGATTGTAAGATGGCTCATTCGACGGAGATTGAAGGTGATAAGGGTTTTATTTAGCAAACAAATTTTTAGCGATTAAACCTACGATGGTGCAACATTTCATTTTAATTTATCAGGCCTAAAATATCAATATGTTTAGCAATGTAGCCCTTGATGTTTTTATCGGATTAGTCTTTGTGTTCCTATTGTATAGCCTCCTGGCTACTATCTTACAGGAAATAATCGCTACCCGTTTCGCTTTTCGCGCCAAAGTATTGGAAAAGGCGATTTTGAGAATGTTGGAGGACGGAAAGACGACTGCCGCTGTTCCCTACATGGATCGCATAGAAGGTATTTTGCATCTATTCAATCTCAAGAGTGCGATGAAAGGGAAAAAGGTGGCCCCTTGGTTTTATGCGCACCCACTGATTAAATATTTGGCTGAGGACAATTGGTATAGCAAGCCCGCTTATATTTCAGACGCGAATTTCAGCAAGGTTATCGTCGATTTATTGAAAGGCATCGACACGCCGGGTTCGGAGAGTCTCCAAGCCATTCATCAAGCTGTTACCCGGGGATTTATCCATAAGATACCTTTTCAAAATCCGGATTTAGCCAATCCGGCGGTGAAGCACCTTAACAGTATGAACGAGCTAGATGGAAATGAAACAGTCCCAATGAGCAACAGTACCAGGATGTTTCTACTATCTCTTTGGCAAGATTCCGGTGCTGATATGATTGCTTTTGAAACGAAACTGCAAGAATGGTTCAACGACACAATGGAGAGAGCGACTGGGTGGTTTAAAAAATATGTTCGCATTGTTCTTTTCGTACTGGGGCTGATCTTAGCCATCGTCTTTAATGTGGATAGTTTAGCCATCCGTAGAACGCTTACGAATAATCGCACGGCGCGTGAACAGATGGTTTCATTGGCAATTGCGAGTCAGGATAGATTAGACCCGGCAAAACTATCGCCTGAAGACAATAATCTGCTGGATTCAACCTATAAGCTGGTAGCCCATGATGCTCAAGAAGCGAATAACATATTAGGATTAGGCAGACCTTGGAAAGACACCGTGAATAGGTGGAAGGATAGTATGAAATCTCCCGGTTTCCCTGAAAGATTCAGCGCTCTTCGACAACAAGCTGATGAGATACGAGATGGTGTTCGAAAAATTGGAAGTTCATTGGTTCAGTCTGAATATGAATTGAAGAGAAATTTACAAAGAGAAGCCGCTTTAAAAAATTTGAAAGATAGCAATAGCATGGCTGAATTTATTCAATTGGCAGAAAGAAGCGTACTACTTCGGAATTTTATTCAAAGGGATCGTGATTCACTTGCAAAAATATCAGGCCCTCTCATTAAATACAATGAAATGAAAGAGTTACATGATCGAAGCGAGTATATTAAACAAGCTGTTGGGGACCGGTGGTTTGTATACAGCCCAAATCAGGCGGGTGGCTGGGAAACGTTATTTGGATGGATCATTACTGCTTTGGCCGTAATGTTGGGCGCTCCGTTTTGGTTTGATTTGCTAAGCAAACTCATTAGTCTGAGAGGCACCGGAACGAAAATTAGCGCCACTGATGGCACAAGCACTACCCCTGAAGCCGTTGCACCCTCAAACACTTCTCTCAGCTCATCTTCTAACAATACTAATGCAGATCCGGAGGCTGTTGGATAAAGATGGCACAATTAAAAGTTATTGTAAGCAAATTGAACCGTAGAAGAACTCCCATCACTGATTTCGATGAAAAACGCAATGTGACAGGCATCGTGTTGAAGGGTTTTCAGTTTGTCAGTATAAACGAGGAAAAAAATGCTCTGGGTACGTGGTACGAGGATCGGGATGGTAATTATTATTGGGGAGGCGGTCTGGTGCTTCTCAGTGAAAATGATCCACTAGTTCCTTCAATGGCTAAAACGCTTGCTGCCGGTAAGGCAACGATACCCCTTCCTCATTCGATCCCACAAGATTTACCGCTTAGCCACTCCAAATGTCTCTTGACAGCCGACTGGTTACAATTACACTATGGCGATCAATGTGCACAGGCTGTAGAAGGAACACCATTTACCAAAGAACTCTTATATGCAATTGCCTGTCAGGAATCAGCGATTTATTTTTTTAATTGGACCCGGGATCATACGCCGGAAGAAGTTCTTGGCAGATGTGTTTTTGACGCTTCGGGTGACGTACATGGTACACGCAGTGCTTTTCCGAAAAACACTGCAGCTTTCATAGCGCGCTATGGAAATGAAAAGGCGAATTTGCTGATCGCAGAGGCAAATAAGACTCGTGCTTTGCGAGGATTCGGTCCTAAAAATTGGGTATATGCAGGGTACGGAATATTCCAATATGACATTCAATATATCGTAAATGATGAAGCGTTTTTTCTTCAAAAACAATGGTATGAAATGCGGTATTGCCTGGAAAAGGTGATGAAAGAATTAAAAAGCAAATGGAAAGATCATCCGAACGATTTATTCAGAACGATCCGGGCTTATAACGGAAGTGGCGCCAGAGCAGAAAATTATGCGAATAACGTGTTGCAGTTTTTGGATTGGATCAGGAAGCGGACATAAGATTAAGACTCTTTTTTCCTTTTCCAACTACTTTTTATATGAATTGAATTATGGCGAATTTTAAAGTCAACGTGAAAAAACTCAATGTTCGCAGCAGTCCGGTGACCAACTTCGATAACAAGGGAAATGTGGTTGCTGTGCTGATGAAAGATGCGGTATTTGAGAGTGTGGGAGTAGTCGAGAATCAGCTGGGAAAGTGGCAGATCGGAAAGAACGGAGAAACGGTTTCAAATAATTTTTTAGCTCCATTGCAGCAAGACATCCCGCCTGAACTCGTTAAATATCAAGATAAAATACCACAGGTTTTCCTCGATCTCCACCTAGGGAAATTATGGGAATTACCGATGCAGGAAGGATTAAAAGTTGGATTAATAGATAGTGGCGTGTTGAAAAATGATGCTATTAAACAGCAAATCATTGATTTGAACCCTGAATGTAAAGCTTCAACAGACGGTATGTTTTTTCATGGAACCACAATGGCTTGCATTATCGCTGGCTTTGATCCAGAAAATGGAATAATAGGAATTGCCCCCGGAATTGATAAAATCTATTCTTACAAGCTCCCGGAAGAGGGCACTACACCCGACATGTATCTCGATGCGTTGCAGAAAATGCAGAACGAAAACGTCAATATTATAAACATTAGTAGTGGTTCCTATGATGAAAGCTTTTCTCCCTGCAGCCAGTTACAAGCCAAAATAACTGAGATGGCCACAATGGGTTATCTCATTGTTTGCTCAACAGGAAATAAAGGATTTGATAGAAAGGTTTTTTACCCGGCGTCTTATCAAAATGTGATTTCCGTGACTGGTTTCATTAAGGATGATAAACAGGATTATGGCGCAAATTTTTGGGATGGAGTGTTTCTCGGTACTTGTTCAGATTTTTACTTCCTTGATACAAATAAATATTCTCATGGGTGTGGTACCTCAAGCGCGGCTGCAATTATTACCGGCTGCTTGGCCAGAATGTATCAGTCATTAGACAAAGAAAACCGTTTGGAATGTTTTAGATCAATTGTGAAAAAATTGAGAACCGTAGAATTCTCTTCCGTAAATACAACTGTAAAAGTTTACCAGCTAGACATCCAACTAATCATTAACCAGTTAAAATTTGAAAAATGAAATCAATCTTTTGCCTTTTTTTTATAATCATGCCTTTTATTAATAATGCCCAGATCAGTCTTGATCTTTCTGTAAAAGGAGGCAGCACACAAAGAATCTCCACAAAAGAAAAGGAAATACGTCTTATAAATTGTGTTGTAAATGGAGTACAATACAAAATAGACTGGGATTTCGTTCAAGATTTAACACCGCCGTTAAAAATAAATGATAAGACTTTTCAGTCGACTGGAACGTGTAGTCAGGAGGTGGAGCATATTGAGGCTGATATTCAAAATGCGAACTCTGAGGATGTCATCAAAAAGATTGTAGACCAGGGAAAAGAATTGATTCCTTCCCTGACTGATCCTAATTGTGTTATGTCACTAAAATCAATAATCGCGCAAACGGAAAACGTAAGAGAAATACCTTATATCCCCTTAAATAACAACCAGGTGATTACTGTAACCGTTACCAAAATAGATAAAGATGGCAATCAGGTAGGAGATAGCAAATGGACTTTTGTTCTTAAAACCCCTGAAAAATCCCGCTGGCTGGTCCATTACGGTTTAACTTACACGCCCTCAATCATTAGTAAAACCGCCCATTATTACTCCCTGGCAGACACCAGTATGGCTAATAAGTTTACCATAACAAGGGAGAATAATAACGGGCCTAAGCCCTGGGAAAATATCTCTGCAACTATCAATTTTACATATCCGTTTCATGCAAACCCTAAAGATGTAGATTGGGGATTTACAGCCGGGTTTGGACTCAGCGCAGGGCTGGAATTGTCAGGTCAGGCCGGTCTTTCCATGATTATTGGCGACAACATAATATTGGGAAGTGGCGTTGTTATGATGCAAAAATATAAGCTAATGGGTAAGTATAAGGAGGGGCAGGTGATCAAAGAGAATCTGGACTTTGCAGGCTTACATGACAAAGTATGGTTGCCGGAATTGTACTTCACACTGGGATTCCGTTTTGGAAATAATCCTTTCGCAAAAAAGGCGACTGAGGCTGAATCAACATCTGCGAAGGAAAAAGGCGCTAAACAAACAGATTAATCACATTATTCTTGAATGCTAAAATAAACAATCAAGAAGGCAGCAATACGAATTTTGACAAAATATAAAAAAAGGCACCGATGATTTTTTACATATAGCTAACCCCTTTAAAATGAACCTCGTAATTTTTTTGACAATAACCGTTTTGCTCTTTTTTTTGAAACCCTATATCAAAAAAAGTATCGCATGGTTTTTTTCCAGATTTTCAGAAATCCCGTCGGTTCTTAGCAGTAAGGTGTATCGTGTTTTTATCCGAACATTTGTTGGCAACTGGTATGTTTATCTCGTTTTAATCTTAATATGGTTTTTACTTTTTAAATCGGATGTTGGAAAAGATATGCTGGATTCTTATTTATCCAAAATGCAGACATCTCCCAGTCTGTCTGTTTTCGGATCCTTTGTATCGCTGTTTTTCTGCATTCTGATTTTAAGCCTTTCCATTTGGACACTTCCGTTTTTTATGTTTTCTAAGAAGACGAAAGAGAAAATCTTAAATAGCGAAAACTATAAGAAGTTCTATCTCATGACCAAAATTCTTGCTTTCATCGCGATGCTGCCTTTTCTTTTAGTTTGCAATGCTTTTTTATTTTACTCGCTTCCTGTAGATTCTGGTATAGTAAAAATTTTTCTGTATAACACGCTTTCCATCTGGACTTTTCTAGTGGTAGTTTACCTACTGAGTTTTACGATTAAAATACGGTTCACCTCACGAATACTCAAGGGAAAAATTTTTGATACCTACTTATTTATCCTGATTAAAATAGTGATTACGGTAATCATCCTCTCCTTGCTTTTTGTAAAGATTAAAAGCCTGATTTCCCGCGATAATGACTTTGTTTATTTATCCCCTTTAGTTGCAGGTTTTATTTTTATTTCTGGTTTAATTGTTTTTAGGTTTCTATTCTACAGTGTTGAACCGGGAGAAAGTAATATTTCTATGCTGGTTCAAAAAATGTTGAGTAATGAAAATAAGAGGGATTCCAGAATTTTCTATTCATTTATTTTTTGGGTATCGGCCGGCATTGTTTTATACTATTATCTGGTGCCTTCTTTGGTAGCAATAAACTCTCTGTATATTTTATTGGTCGTTTTTGGGTTCTATATCATCTACTTAGACTACTGGAGGCATGCGTTTGTAAACAAAAGAGGATTTTGGAGAATTTTGGCGTTTTTTGCATCTGTCATATTCCTTATTCTTCCATTTATTTATTCCGCAAGGCAATTCACAGTTCCTTTTTTAGCCGCAGGGAAAGAATACCCGGCGAACACATCCCTCGAGTTTCAGTTGAAGGAGCGATATAAGAATATCAGGCACCTTGATTCGAACTCCAATGTTTTCATTGTGTGTGCGATGGGAGGCGGATCGAGAGCGGGCTATATAACCGCTTCAGTTTTGAAAACCCTGGATTCAATATATCCTTGGTTTTTCAATCATACCATATGCTATAGCTCTGTTTCCGGCGGATCAGTCGGCATCTACACTTACCTCAAAGGCAAAGAAACTGGAAAAATATCAGATAGTAGTTTCTTAAGAAATATATATCAGGCAAATTATAATTCCAGCGGATTGTTTGGATTGCTTATCGGCGACGCATTAGAAACAATGTTTGGCACTATAATCACAACCATGAAAGACCGGACGTCTCCAAAGAGTTCCGCAACCGGATTTTATGATCGAAATTATAGAATAAGGCAAGAGTATGATTATAAGTTGCAAGATGCCGTATCTTCAAATCCTTCAGATCGTTGTGATAGCTTGACCTTCTATCCCTGCCGAACTGAAAATACCTTTAGGCCTGATACTTTTCGCGCCTTTTATTTAAAACATCAGGCAAATTATCCCATTCATCTCATTAATACTTTTGAAGTTAATAGCGGTCGTAGAGCGATTATTTCTCCTTTTCCAGCACAATATCTAACCTTTTTCCCCAACACAATTCTTCCTTTGCAGGATACTTCCTATGACTGTTCCATCACTCAAAAAGACATTTATTATCGGGATGCTGTTAATTTATCGGAACTGTTTCCACTGGTAAGCGCTGCTTCACATATCGGAAATAAGCGTGATGCCCAATTCGTAGACGGTGGTTATTATGAAAACTACGGTTTAACAACCGGATTGGACGTATTCCGTTACTTGCGGGATTCGTTGCACATTCCCTTTAAAAACCTCAAACTAATACTAATTAAAAATAGCCTCCAGGTTCCGGTTGAGTCCGGTCATCAACAACAATTTTTTGCGCCCTTAGCCGGAGCTATGAATGCACCATTTACCGGCCATGCAAATAACCTACTGGCGCAGGCAAAACGTGATCTTTTCGACACGAGTCATATATTTGTGATCGAATTTGACGGTGAAAAAATGAAAGTTCCCCTGACAAGGGGCCTTACTAAAAAGCATATTGATGTGATGGAGCGGTTTTCAGACTCCCTCCTCCGGGATGAAGCCTATAAAAAGAGTATAATTAAATTTATGAAGAACTGAAAATTTCAAAAAGACATCACCCTACCGGTGAATATAGTTTTTCACTATAACTGACCTGGTCTTTAATCTTGACATGTAACCGAATCGATCCTCGTTAAAAAGATAAATGAAGGAAGTTAATTTTGAGTTTTAGCGGCAGCAAAAAAGACGATCAGCAAGGGAAAAAACCCGACAAAACTGCCGGGATTTACTGGTTCGGGGTGACGTTCCTAATGTACCTACCCTGTACCTATTTTATCAGGAGCTGCTGAATTCTGCTTCAAATGTATTATTGAATTTTTAAACTACCTAACTCTATCTCCCAAATCCTTAAATTCATCCGGAATCATGACGTTATAATAATCGGGTTTCTCTTCAGGAAGATCAAAAAACGGCAGCTCTTCAAATGTAACAAATGTGAATTCTTTTTTTCCCCAGCTCACAAAATCGTCAAAGGTCCAGTTTTCGGGTATGAAGTCTACTCTAAACTGTCAGAACCTCAGATTTACTGATTTACTGATTATCCTGATTACACCGTCGCGTCATCTAACCACAATCCGGCGAATCTGTTAATCCCTTCAATCCTGGTGCACAATCCTGCGAATCAGTCAATCCCTTTAATCCCGGTACACGATCCGGCGAATCATTCAATCCCTTCAATCCTGGTTTAGACTTTGAACTTTTTATTGTACAGCCTTTTCACTTCCATCGATCTTGCTCCAAAATTGATTAATAACCCTACCTCAAAATTGAAAGCTTCGAGATAATTTAATGCCTGCGCCAAATGCACATCCTCGAGTCGAATCACCGCTTTTATTTCAACGCAGATGATATCATTTATTAGAAAATCGACTCTTCTGCTTCCAATCGTTTTTTCTTTGTAAAAGATCGCCCTCTCATTTTCCCTCGCAACGGAAAGATCATAATTTCTCAATTCAATATCAAGTGCTCTCTGGTAGATTACTTCTTGAAATCCGTTTCCGAGTATTTTGTGCACTTCTAATGCAGCTGAAATGATTTGTTGAGTTATCTCTGCGTACTTGTATTCCATAAGGGTTTATTTAAAAGGATTGACCTCAGATTTAATTAGTTACCTCCTCCACTGTCTGCACCTCAGATTAACTGATTTACACCTCAGATTTACTGAAATCCTGATTATGCCTCCTCCATTGTCTGCACCTCAGGTTTACCTCAGATTTACTGATTAGCCTGATTATACCTCCTCCATTGTCTGCACCTCAGATTTACCTCAGATTTACTGATTTACTGATTACACCGTCGCGTCATCTAACCACAACCGGTGAATCAGTAAATCCCTTTAATCCCGGTCCACAATCCGGCGCATCACTCAATCCCTTTAATCCCGGTTCCAATCCTGGAATCAGTTAATCCCTTTAATCTTGGTCCACAACCCGGTGAATCAGTTAATCCCTTTAATCCCGGTCCACAATCGGGGAATCTGTTGATCCCGTTAATCCCGCTCAAGCTGTCTTAGTCTCTAAAACAGAAAATCTCTCCGGCCGATATTCCACCTGAAACTGAGACTGAATGCTTTGGTATCGCTGTTGAATCTTTCACTGTCAACGCGGTATTTTCTGAATAAAGCAGTGAAATCTACAAACATATTCTGGGCTAATTCATAAGAAGCAACGAGTTGTACGATCGCACATTTTGCTTTGTCGCCATCGCCTACTTTGAAATCATAATCGCGGGGACGGGCATTGTAACTTTCAAAAAGATTGGCGCCGTAATTTATCCCAAAACTATCCAGACCCTGGTAGTAATAGATGGCCGTTCCTTTCAAATACAATTTTTCTATGGGCTGCGCCTTTACAATCCCGATAAACTCCTGGAAATTTGCCCCCAACGGATGTGCCAGCGGCTGGTTGTAATGTGAGTAATTTGCAACGCTGTCAAAATGAGAATAGGTATATGGCCGCACACGGTTGGATTCAAATTGCAGGTCTACGTTTTTCAATCCGAAAGCATCCACATATTTCACCCCGAGCTGAATGCCGTTTTTATTTCCCCACCACCCGGTGCCTTTCAACATTTCCTTCACCTTCAGCTCATCGAGCAAAAACTGTCCGTACAACTGAACACGGTTTGCAATATTTGCCTTCGCATCAAATCCCACCATTGCATTGTCCTGGCTTCCACCTGTTGATTCTGCCGGACGAAGAAACATCACAGGAAGCAGGTATTGAAAATCGAAATGATTTTCTCTTCCGAAAACAATACTTTCGAAAACACCCACATTAAGCCATTTCGTTGCATTAATATTGAGGTAATTCATTCTCGCATACTTCCTCGGCGCTTTTATATTGCCCGAAATATTGTATTGCGGATATAATTCGAAATATAAATTCTGATAGTCAAATTTCCAGATATGCGTGTTGATTTTAAAGAAGGTTGCACTGCTCGTGAAGTCGCTTAGAAACAAACTTCTATAGCCGGTTCCGATCGCATTTTTATCATAACCAAACTGCATATCGATATGCTGGGCAACATTCCAGCTTACAGATCCACGGGCATCAAAATAATCGACACCCCCGTTTTTCTTAATCCGCTTGTAAAATCCTTCGCCCGGAACCGCATCAAAACGATTGATCCATGCTTGTACATAACGCGGATCGAGTTCCTGGTTATCGGTAAATGAAATGCTGAAGCCTACGCGTCTTGAAATCATTCCCCGAGCCTGCACACCACGGGTATTCTGATATAAAAACTCATCATTGTCGCTTTCTTTTCCTGCTTTGAAATAAACAATCGGATCAACAGACAGGTAAAGATCGGGCTTCTGAACTTCAAGCAGGTGCGATTTTGTTTTATACAGGGCATTGAAGACCGGCTTTTTGCTGAGATAGTAATCTCTCGGCTTTGTCCATTCTGCGTTTCCCATCAACTCACTTCTGAGATTATTGAGGTCAACCTCCGATAGGTTTGCATACGAAGGATTTGCAGTGACCGCACTGTCGATGAACTCCGCATACTGTGCCACATCACGCCTCGCAAAAGGTTTTATATTCGAATAAAATTCATCCTGGAAACCTGTTTTTATCTCCATCCTGTCTAAAAAATCGTAGTCTTTTAAGCCGGTTTGAATATAATTGGTTTGAGCAGAGGCAGAAATAGTTGCGATAAAAAATAAAATAACCGTAACCGATAGCTTATTTTGCAATACATTTCCCGTATTAAAACGCATGTTGAATGGATTATTTAATTAAAGATACAAGTATCATAAATGAGGGCAAAAATATACCCGGAGATGTTCTTATCAAAAAAGGAAGAATAGAATCAGTGGGTGAAGAATTGCAGCCAAAATTTAAAATCCGGGAAATCGATGGGTCGGGAAAGTTATTGGTACCGGGTGCAATTGACGATCAGGTGCATTTCAGAGAACCCGGACTGACCCACAAGGCGAATATTTATTCGGAAGCAAAGGCTGCAGTGGCCGGTGGCGTTACAAGTTTTATGGAAATGCCCAACACAAATCCGCCCGTTTTTTCCCGAACGCTGCTGGAGGAGAAATATGCCATTGCTGCCCGAAATTCGCTTGCCAACTTTTCATTCTTCATGGGCACGAGCAACGACAATTCAGATGAAGTGCTGCTGGTTAATAAAATGAAAAATGATGTTTGTGGTGTAAAGATCTTTATGGGATCTTCCACCGGAAATTTATTGGTTGATAACGACAGCACCCTGCACCAGATTTTTGCAGGTTCTGAACTACTGATTGCAACACATTGTGAGAATGAAAAAATCATCCGGGAGAATTTTGCAAGACTGAAGGCTGAAAAAGGTGAACTAGTGGCGTCCGATCATCCGATTATAAGAAATGAAGAAGCCTGCTTTGCTTCCTCCTCAAGAGCGGTTGAAATCGCAAAAAAATATGGGAGCCGTCTGCACATTCTCCACATCACCACAGAAAAAGAATTATCCTTATTCGATAACACCGTTCCCTTAAAAGACAAGAGGATAACGGCCGAAGTTTGCGTTCACCATCTTCATTTTACAGCCGATGATTATGACCGGTTCGGAAATTTGATAAAATGTAATCCCGCCATCAAAGCACCGCACCATAAAGAAGCCTTGTGGAAAGGGTTGCTGGATGACAGGCTGGATGTAATCGCTACCGATCATGCGCCACATACCTGGGAAGAAAAAATGCAGCCCTATGAAGCCGCTCCTTCGGGAATTCCGCTCGTGCAACATCCATTGTTGCTGATGATGTATTACGTGCAACAAAACCGCATCAGTATCGAAAAGGTTGTGGAAAAAATGAGCCATGCCGTTGCAACCTGTTTTCAGATCAAGGATCGTGGATTTATCAGGGAAGGTTATTTTGCTGATCTGGTGTTAATCGATCCCAATAAAACGACCATTCCGGATAAATCGAATCTTTATTACAAATGTGGATGGAGCCCGTTTGAAGGCTTTGAATTTCCTGCCGCAATCCAATACACCTTTGTCAATGGCAATATCGTCTACAGTCCGCAAGGATTTGATGAATCAAACAGAGGGATGAGATTGAAGTTTGACCGGTAAGGCGGCAAATCGTTGCTGCTTTCGCCTTACAAAAAAGGAAAGTCGGATGGGAAACCCGGTTGTTTTTTGATTCAACGGCGATTCCATTTATTTCGGTATTTTTAGTGTTCATCCACGACGAATGACCGCAGATAAAACTACGATACAAGACCTTTCGATTTTTAATTTTGAAGAAGAGAATTCCATCTATCATCACCTCGATTTTACAAAAACTTCCGGAGGCCGGGAATGGCTGAAATTCTATCTCAGCAATCCCCTTGATAGCGTTGAAAAAATTGTTGAGCGACAGCAGCTCCTGAAATCCATCCTGTCTGTAAAAGACAAATGGCCCGACAGGATCCTCAATGGCACGGTAATGATGATGGAGCGATATTTTGAAAGCAGTTTCGTTGAAATTCCGGCCCGCCCGACGCTTCTCTCATCTGCGCTGTACCGTATAACTTATAAATCTGATTATTCGCTGATTGAATATTCTGTGGGTCACTTTCAAGACTTTTTTCTGGGGTTGAATGCCATTAAAGAAGCACTTAAAGATCAAAAGCTTCCTGTAGAACTCGCGGTGAAGATTGAACGGATAACAAGGCTGCTATCAATGCCGGGAATTCAATCATTTCTATTAAAAACTGAGGGTAAAAAGTTATCGGTGCAAGCTGTTTTACGAAGGGGATATTTTCTGCGACGGCACTTCAAAAATGAGGCTTTTGAAATGATCAACATCTACAGCCAACTCGACGCCTATTTCAGTATGGCAGTTGCGGCTGAAAAATTGAATTTTCACTACCCTGAATTTTTGAAGTCTAATTCCCCACAGGTAGAGGGTAAGCAGATCTTTCATCCGCTCTTAAAACATCCTGTTGCCTATGATATTCACCTGGATCAAAAGGAAAATTTTCTTTTTCTTACCGGAGCAAATATGGCGGGAAAAAGCACGTTTATAAAGGCCGTGGGCGTGTCTGTTTACCTTGCCCATACAGGAATGGCGGTTCCTGCCCAATCGCTACAACTAACTTATTTTGACGGGCTGCTGAGCAATATCCAGATGTCTGATAACATAGCAAAAGGAGAAAGTTATTTTTACAATGAAGTTCAGCGCATCAGAAAAACGATCGACAAAATCAGCGATGGAAAAAACTGGTTGATTCTGATCGATGAACTATTCAAAGGCACCAACGTTCAGGATGCAATGAAATGCAGTACCGTTGTGATCCAGGGCTTACTGAAAATGCAGAATGCACTTTTTATTTTGTCCACGCACTTATATGAGATCGGCGAAGCATTGGTTAAATATCCAAACGTACAGTTTTGCTATCTCGAAACCGAAGTGCATGATGACGAACTGACGTTTAATTACAGGCTAAAACCAGGCATCAGTAACGATCGCCTCGGTTATCTGATTCTCAAAAATGAAGGGGTGATAGAAATGCTCGAAAATCTGTAAGTGTGGTTATCGGATCAGTTTTAGCGGCTCCGGATCTTCATTTAATATTTCGTGACCCATTTTATCGCGCTTTGCTTTAAGATACAATTCGTTGTATTTATTGGGTTTGATCTCAATAGGAACAACATCCACGATCTCGATTCCATATCCCTTGATCGCTGCTCTTTTCTTTGGATTGTTACTCATCATCCTGAGCTTGGTAACACCAAGATAACGCAGAATTTGCGCACCCACTCCGTAATCGCGTTCATCCATTCCAAATCCGAGTTTAAGATTGGCTTCAACCGTATCGAGTCCTTCTTCCTGCAATTTGTAGGCTTTAAGCTTATTCATCAGTCCGATGCCTCGTCCTTCCTGATTCATATAGAGAATAAGACCTTTTCCCTCCTGCTGCACCATCTGCATGGCATTGTGAAGCTGGTCTCCGCAATCACATCGCAGGCTTCCCAAAATGTCGCCCGTAAAACAACTTGAATGCACACGGGTAAGTACCGGTTCATCCTTTTCCCAACTTCCTTTAATGAGGGCGAGATGTTCGCCTCCGGTTGTTTTTTCTCTGAAAGCTACCAATGTAAAATCGCCGTATTTCGTAGGCATCTTCACTCTTACAACTTCTTCAATCAGGGAATCGGTTTTCAAACGGTATTCAATCAGGTCTTTGATTGAAATGATCTTTAAGTCAAACTTTTTCGCTATTTCCAATAATTCCGGAAGTCTTGCCATCGATCCGTCTTCGTTCATTATTTCCACCAGTACACCCGCTGGTTCAAATCCTGCAAGACGTGCAAGATCAATCGTTGCTTCGGTATGGCCTGTTCTTCGCAATACGCCGCCGGTTTTTGCGCGGAGCGGAAAAATATGACCCGGTCTTCCAAGGTCTGTTGGTTTTGTCTTGGGATCAATAAGCGCCATCACCGTTTTTGAACGGTCCGATGCACTGATTCCGGTAGTGCAGCCATGGCCAAGTAGGTCAATGCTGACCGTAAATGCCGTTTCGTGTAAAGCGGTATTGTTATTTACCATCGGATTCAAAAGCAGTTCGTCGGCCCGGTCTTCCGTAATCGGTGCACAGATCAGCCCTCGTCCGTGTTTGCTCATAAAATTGATAACTTCCGGCGTCGCTTTTCTTGCGGCCACAATAAAATCGCCTTCGTTTTCCCGGTCTTCATCGTCAACCACAATCACCATCTTCCCGATCCTGATATCCTCAATCGCACCTTCAATAGAGTCAAGCATAACAATTGTTTGTTTTGCAAAATTACGATGAAATAAGCTATGGATAGATGTTAGATCTCTTAAAATTCCCGCATCCGAAAGTCGGACTCTGTCTCTTCTGATTTTGATCTGCAACGGAATAATATATTCAACAGTAAAACCTGATTTACATTAGGCATTAAGCTTTCTAAAGTTAATGGCCGTTGCCGCGTTTCCTTCTTCTCACAAAAATCTCAGGAATCTTATCTTCGCAATCCAATAAATTAACATGAAGGAATTACAACATAAATTATTGCTGCTTTTTGTTTGCGTTTCATTTTTTACCGGTTTCAAACTACAGGCACAGGCTCCGCAATCGTTTAACAGCGATAACATTTATATGGATATGGAGAAGCTGAAGGTGTTGGGAAGCGTGTTGTACATTGCCGCGCATCCGGATGATGAAAATACCAGATTACTGACGTATTTTTCAAAGGATAAACTTTACAAGACCGGATATCTGAGTTTAACAAGAGGCGATGGCGGACAAAATCTCATTGGCGATGAGCAGGGAATTGAACTCGGATTGATCAGAACACAGGAATTACTCGCTGCCAGAAGAACAGATGGTTCGCATCAGTTCTTTACACGCGCCTACGATTTCGGATATTCCAAAACTTCAGAGGAAACCCTTGAAATCTGGGGACATGATAAGATATTGAGCGACGTTGTTTGGGTTATCAGACGTTTTCAACCCGATATTATTATCACCCGTTTTCCCCCCGATGAACGTGCCGGACACGGACACCATCAAACCTCCGCGATCCTTGCAGCAGAAGCCTTTTCAGCGGCGGCAGATTCAACAAAATTTCCAGAACAATTCAAATATGGAGTGAAACCCTGGCAGGTGAAAAGAATGCTTTGGAATACCTTCAATTTCGGAAATAACAATACCATCAGCGAAAACCAGTTTAAAATTGATGTGGGCGGCTATAATGCTTTGCTGGGCAAAAGCTATGGTGAAATTGCTTCCAACAGTCGAAGCCAGCATAAATCGCAGGGGTTTGGAGTAGCAAGCCAGCGAGGATCGGCAATGGAATATTTTGAACCGGTGAAGGGAGAAAATGTTCGCACTAGCTTGATGGATAATGTAGATATTTCGTGGTCAGGAATAAAGGGTGGAAAAGTAATTGGCCAACTCATTGATTCCGCTTTGCGGCAATACGATTTTCTTCATCCTGAAAATTCCGTACCCATATTGTTGCGTCTTCGCCATTCCATCAAAGAACTTGCAGGCGAAAGCCGTTGGAAACAGGAAAAATTGCAGGCAGTAAATGACCTTATTTTTCATTGTCTTGGCATCTTTGCCGATGCAACAACCAATACGCAGTATGCAGTGCAACAAGACAGTTTGGTTATCAATCTCAATTTCAATAAGCGGTTGAAGGGAAATGCTGAATTAAAATCTGTTTCAATTGGCGGGAAGAAAATCGGCCTGAATGCAACCCTGCCGCTAAATGAGAACGTCAATTATACTACCAAGGTTTTTGTTGACAAGCCGGTTTCGCAGCCTTACTGGTTGAAAGAGCCGATGGAGAAAGGAAGCTATACGGTTAGTGATCAATTACTGATCGGAAAACCGGAGGATGATCCTTCCTTTGTTGCAAATTTTGAAGTGTTGATTGACGGACAAACTCTCGAATTAAAAAGACCGGTTCAATATAAGTATACCGATCCGGTTAAAGGCGAAGTTTATGCGCCGCTGGTAGTCGTTCCAAAAATCCTGGTGTCGGTTGATCCCGAACTTCTGCTTACCGGCATTCAACCCCCAACGGCATCTGCCAAAAATCCTGAAATCAACATTCGTTTCAAATCCAATATTGATCAGAAAGGCACGCGAATAAAGGCATTGTTGAAAAATGCAGGCGGGCAGCAGATGGAAAAAGACACCATCATCGATCTTAACGCGGGACAATCTTATTCTATTTCCTTTACCCTGTCATCCATGACAAAAGATGGAACAGAAACCTTCCATCCGCAGTTGGTCGTAATGGAGGGAAATAGTGAAAAAGTTTATGATCTGGCGATGCGCAGGATCAGTTATGAACATATTCCCGACATACATTATTTCTATTCAGATGCAACGAAAGTTATTACCGAACCGGTGATTACAAAGGGGAAAAATATTGGCTATATCAGTGGAGCAGGCGACAAAATTCCGCAGGCACTTTTAGAGATGGGATATGTAGTAAAGCAGTTGAATGAGAAGGATATTACGGATACAAATTTAAAACAGTTTGATGCAGTGATTGCCGGAGTACGTGCATACAACGTTAACGATTGGCTGCCGTCAAAATACGACATCCTGATGCGTTACATTATGAACGGCGGAAACTATATTGTTCAATATAACACTTCCGGCTACTCTTCTCCGGTAGCATTCAAAATGGGGCCCTATGATTTTACCATCGGTCGAACCAGGGTTACGGATGAACAGGCGCCGGTGAAAATATTAGCACCAGACCACTCGGTTCTGAATTATCCCAATAAAATCGATGAAAGAAATTTTGAGAACTGGATACAGGAAAGAAGCATTTATCAGGCAGCTACCTGGGATAAACATTATCAAACGCCTTTGGCAATGCATGACAAGGGAGAATCAGAAAGCGATGGTAGCTTACTCATTGCACCCTACGGGAAAGGAAACTTTGTTTATACCGGCCTTGTTTTTTTCAGGGAATTACCGGCAGGTATTGCCGGTGCATTCCCCTTGTTTGCTAATTTAATTGCCCTCCCTCAAAACAAATAAGCATGCAGGAAAAGGCGAAAAAGGGTCGAAGAAAAGTGAGCTTCTTATTTTTGGTTTTACTGGGATGTGCAATAGGATTTTTGATCAAAAATGTGAAGGCGGGATTGCTGATAGGATTATTTATCGGCGTTTTGGCGGGAAGTCTTGCTTCACGTAAATGAGAATGCAATCTGACGGGTGATTTTTGGAACCCGAGTTCATCGCGGCTTTCGCAAATCGATTTTATCGAGCGGCAGTGCTTCCACCACACGATTTTTGAATCCCTTCATTGTTTCGGCGGCCACCAAAGAATTCCAGATTGCTTCCGAAGTTGCTTCAATAACGGCAAGAAAAAGCGGAGAGGTTTCTTCATTGGAAAGTAGCCTGTTGTTCAGCAGATCGGTCGTTTCACCGTAAGGAACACGAAGACCGGTATCTGTTGAAAATGCGATTATGTAATCACCACTTCCGTTTGACGCGATTCCGCCCGTATTACCGATGCCGAGAAATGCCCGTTTTGCAAGTCGTTGCAGATTACGGTGATCAAGTGGTGCATCTGTGGCAACAACTACCATACAAGAGCCATCAGGCCGGTTTAAAATCTCATCGCTGAAACTAAATCTTTTCAGTTGTTTACCTACCGGAATGCCATCTATGTTCAACACGCCGCCAAAATTTGTCTGCACCAAAACGCCCACGGTGTATCCTCCCAATTTTTCAGGAAGCACTCTCGAAGCGGTACCGATACCGCCTTTAAAACCAAAGCAGATGGTTCCCGTTCCCGCACCTGCATTTCCTTCCTCAACAGGACCGCTTTTCGCATTTTTGATAGCGTCTAAAACGTCGCTTTCGCTGACGTGCATTCCTCTGATATCATTGAGATAGCCATCATTTGTCTCCCCCACTACTGCGTTCACCGATTGCACTGTTTCATTGCCATCTTGCATCAGCATGTAACGGATCACGGCCTGCATTGCTACCGGCACACTCAATGTATTGGTAAGAATAATCGGCGTTTCGATATTGCCAAGTTCATTTACTTGTGTACTTCCGGCCAATTTTCCAAATCCATTGCCGATGTAAACTGCGGCCGGAACTTTTTCCATGAAAATATTTCCCTTGTGCGGAAGTATCGCAGTCACTCCGGTTCTCACGGAGTCTCCTTCAATCAGTGTCTTCTGTCCTATCAGAACGCCGTTAACATCGGTGATGCTGTTAAACTTTCCCGTGGGAAGAACACCCGGAGCCACGCCGAGATCTCTTAACCGTTTTCCATTTTGTGAATAAGACAGCACGGGGATGAATGTTATGAGCAATAATTTTAAAATAAATTTCATTCGGGAAAAATTATACTAAAAATACAAACCATTGCGGAAGGAACAAACGAATAGCACCGGGCCATTGATAACTGACAACATTTCTCGTCCTGCAAAAACAAAAAAGCCGTCTTCCGACGGCTCTCATGATTAATCTTCTCAATCCAATGCCTCAAAGGTATAGACAAATTCTTCATGATCGGTGTATCCAAAGACAGAGAGATCAAGAATGATACTCATTACCCATTTATCTTTTGACAAGGTTTGAACCGTATAAACTTCGGTAGTGATCTGGGCCGGATTGAAAACAGAATGATAGACCTGCGTAAAAGTTTTTTCGTCTTCACTCAGCCACCATTTATCGTAAATATTCAATCCATCAAACAAACAGGGCTGAGCTCCATAGTTCAAACCGATCGTACTGTCTTTGTAATAGGAGTAGATATCGTCTTTGCCGCATTCTTCTAAAGACTCTTCGGGAGGACTAACGGTCGTCCACATCTTTGACACCAGTTTCCATTTATTGGAGTAAATCAGTTGTGCACCGGAAGCTTCCGTCGTTATCGTTAAATCCTTCTCGGCCACATTTCCCTTTGTATCCTCGAAATGAAAATTTATCCCCACGAGCTTATTCACCTCGGTATCCTGAAAGACGTAATGAAATGTGTACTGATAAGTATTTTCCCCAATGTTTTCCGGAGTTACGGTTTGCTGGCCAAAGGTTTCGTCCGGAACCAAATTGACTGTTTTACTCAAAACGAGTTTGCCGACGCCATTGGGAGCAACGATGGTCAAGACGGTTGAAGTGTCGTGACCCGATTTTCCGGAAACAGCAACCGGACTCAGTTTCAACACCGGTAAACTAGGATCCGCCGTATCTTTCTTACATCCTAAAAATACGATGAACGCGAAAAACAGCAGAATTGATGCGCCTATCTTTTTCATATAAACAGTATTAATTGTTATGATTCGGATTTAGATTTCAGATGAGAGAAAAATTTGTCGAGGTTTTCCGTCCTTACAAAGGCCCTGACTGCCATCAATTCCTTTCCGGCAGCATTGTTAAGTCCGCGCATGGTGTAAGAACCAACGGCCGCGGGAACAATAAAGGTTTCGGCATAATGTACTTCAAAAGGTTCAAAAGCATTATCCGGACTTTCGATTACTGCCGATTCTCCCTCCACGAGGTTCAACACATTCACGCTTCCAAAAGTGGAAACGGGAGCGGTTTTATTAAACTTTAATCTTCTTGTTTCAATAAACTGTTCGGGGTTTAAACCGGTTCTTTCTTCGCACCAGCTTTCGCCCGCTGCTATTTTCTCAAATCGATTGATCAGATTATTTTTCGTCCAGTTTTTCTTTCTGTCCCATTGCAGATTTTTCTTACCATGTTCAAGGGAGATCGGTCTCGGTTTGCCGTTGAGATCCATTCTTTCCCAATCCCATAATTTAAAGGTGAAAATGTAAGGCGTGGCGCTGATCTCAAGTACCATCGTATCGGTTTGCGAACAGTGGATGGTGCCGGACGGGATGATATAATGATCGTGCTTTCTTACGGGAAATTGTTGTACGTGGTCTTCTGCCCTGAACTTGCCACCGGTTGCATGGGCGGTTTCCAGTTCAGCAATCATTTTATCCGGATCAATATCTTCTCTGAATCCGAGGAACACCTGCGCATCTTTTCCGGCATCAAGGATGTAATAACTTTCATCCTGGGTGTAAGGCATGTTGAATTTTTCAAGAATGTATTCTTTAAGCGGATGCACCTGCAGGCTAAGGTTTCCGCCGCCCATTGTATCGAGTAAGTCAAAACGGATGGGAAATTCAGCTCCAAAAGCGGCGTAAACTTTTTCGCCCAGCAACTTTTCCGGTTCAGCGAAAACCAGGTTAATGGCGGGCGTTTGAAAATCAGCTTCTTCAAAAGAAAGAACCAGGGTATTTTCCTCCGGCACGCCGTCAAACGACCAGGCAAGGTTTTCTGCTTCCGGCTTGAGGTCAAATTTTTCCTCCATCCAATGACCTCCCCAGGGCCCCGGATCGAAATATGGAACGAGCCGAAACGGCTGTGTTACCGTTTGCTGCAAGGCCGATTGATAAACCGCCGCAGACAACATCTTCGGTTGCAAAGGAATGGTCGTATCAAGCACATAATCCCACTTATCTATCAGGCTGCGTTTGTGCCGGTCAAGCACTCTCCAGTCTACGAAAAAACTTCTTTTGTATTGATAAGCATATGAAGCAGAAGGATTTTCCGCACCCAAATTTCCAACCTTATCTTCCCTGAAACGGAGTTCAATTTCACGCCGCGGCATATCGGCATAAATCAAAAGATCGGATGTGGGACAAACGAGCGTGGCGCCGGTTCCCAAAACAATCACCAATCCATCAGTTTTTTCAACTTCTGATCTTGTCGCCTGCAATTTTTCCAGATTAAAAAACCCGGACAACTGAAGGTCATTCATTACACCAAATACAGGATGATCGGTCACAAAATCTTTAACCAGTTCTTCGGTCATTTCCTTTGACAGCAGGGCCTTTTCGGCCATGATCCACTGTACTCCTTCAATCTCCTTATCAATTTCTTCTTCAATTTCAGTTTGATAAACTCCCTGGTAACATTCTATCGCTACAACGAACTTTTTATGCCCCGATTTCTTTTCAGATATCAGTTTGGCGACTTTATTCCAGCCCGCGATACAGTAACCGTCTTTTATCACCACCTTGGGATCTTTATCAAAATTTGATTGTTTCATTTTAATTTTTATGATTTAATAATAAACTTCCAACGCCCAACAAGGCAGATTCATTGATGAATGTTGCGGGCAAAACTTCTACTGTTCCCCATGGTGTCCATGCGCATTGTTGTATCTCTTTACTTATGAATGGAAGGATTTCGTCTTTACTTGCCATTACGCCGCCTCCGATTACCAGTATTTCCGGATCATAAGCGTGAATGAGATTTATAGCAGCGGCACTCCAAACCTTCAGCGATCTTAGTTTTAATTCCCTCGCCAACGAGTCGCCGGATGCAGCTAATCTGAAAACCGATTCATAATCAATTATTGCTTCCTCTTTCAGTCTGCTTGTCGAAAATAAGGGCGATGTGTGCGCCAGTTTTCGCAGATTCCAGGTTGCAGTTTCAGCCTCCGCACAACCGATATTTCCGCAATTGCATTTTTCTCCCCTGTAATTGATCGTGAAATGCCCGCCTAATATGCCCGCCAGAAAATGTTTTCCTTTTAATAACCTTCCTTCAATTATGGCCGAACTTCCGATGCCCGTGCCGATGGTCATCATCACCACATTGTCGTTTCCTTTTGCACTTCCGAATTTCCATTCGCCGATGAGTGCAGCCCTTGCATCATTTTCGATTTCAAAGTGGGTGTGCCAGTTGTTCTGCGCCCATTCAGCCAGATTCAAATCCGGTGCATCGCTGAATTTTTTATCGATCGAAAGAATTCTTTTTTCAAAACTGTCAACAATTCCGGGACTCGACATGCCAAAGCCCGTTATTTCACCGGCTGAAACCTTGCACTCTAACATCATTTCATTTACCCTTTCAACCATCAGTGGCAATCTTCCTTTTAAACCCTTATCCGATTCAGACGGAATAGAGGTTGTTGCAATCAACTGATCCTGCTCCATAAGACCAAGTTTGATGTTGGTGCCACCGATATCTGCCACGATCGCAACTTTTCTGGCCATCAGAATCCGGGATTTTGTTTAAGGTTTGGATTCAGATCAATTTCCCGTTGGGGAATGGGATACAGGTAATTGCGGTCCTGAGGGATAATGCCCGGTTTCGCCACGGGAACCAGCTTTTCCAGCGTATGGGTTCTCACGAGATCAAACCAGCGTTGTCCTTCTGCCACAAATTCCATCCTTCTCTCCTTCAAAATTGCGTCTCTGAATTCCTGTTGACTCAGACCAACATAATCAGGTGTAGTGGTACGATAAACCGTTCCGTCAAACCTTGCCCGCTTTCTGACCATATTGATGTAGGTGAGTGCTTCGGGTGTATTTCCCAGTTCGTTTTGGGCTTCCGCATACATCAACAGAACATCTGCGTACCGAATAACCGGGTAATCGTTGGATGACTCGTTTCCTTTAGGTTCGGCCTCGCGGTCCCAATACTTCTGTATATAAGGTGGAATGGTGGTAACGGTGCCGTCAGGATTATGCACCTGCGTAATGAAGGTAACTTCTCTCCTTCTGTCTAACAGGTCGTAAGTATCGTATAAATTCTGGGTTGGCGCCTGCCATCCCTGGGCATTCTGAACACCCTCGGCCGATAATTGCGGAGGAAGAAGCCTCACATTAAACTGTCCTGCCTCCCAAAAACTGATTGCCCCTCCGGCATCTCCGAAGCCTACTGAAAAGATGGCTTCCTTTCCTCCACGACTCGATAGCTTGAAGACTTCCGCAAAATCATCCCACAACTGGTATTGATTGGATTGAATGACTTCCATCGACTTATCGGCAGATTCCTGCCAACGTCCCAACGTCAGGTAAACCTTTGCCAGTATGGATTTTGCGGCTCCCTTGGTTGCCCTTCCCCTTCCATCTCCTGGTGGATAATTGTCAGGAAGATCCTGCGCTGCCGTGAGATCAACAATAATCTGGTTGTAAATATCTTCGGGTGTGGAAGCCGGTGCAAGCAGCGGTTCTGTTTCGTCCAAAACCAGCGGAATGTTGGCAAACATCCTTACCATATCGAAGTAAAGCAATCCTCTTAGAAAATGGGCTTCATTTACCAATCTAGCTCTCAATACCGGATCCATCTCAATCAGTGGAATTCTTGCAATCGCAATGTTGGCAAGCGTGATCGCCTTGTAATGCAAGGTCCAGGTTTCCTGAAGCGCATTGTTTACCGGACCTTCTGAAAACTTGCTGATCTGATCAATGTCAGGACTAAAAACAGACTGATTGATCATTTCATCGGAAGCGCAGCCGGCAATCACCCAGAAAGTACTGTGATACACTCCCGCCGTTGAACCCGTACTGGTAGAATTTAAATATCCGTAGATGGCATTAATGGCGGCAATAGCGTCGTTTTCCGTTTTATAAAAATTCGTGATAGCCACAACGTTCTTTGGATCTTCCGTCAGGAATTTTTTACAGGATGTCAGAAACAACATCCAAACGGAAAATAGAATAAGGGAATATTTTTTCATGTCAACTAGTTTTTAAAATTTAAAATCCGATGTTTAAACCAAGTGTATAGATCTTTGACTGCGGATAGCCTCCGGCGTCAATGCCAATCAGGGTAGTGCTGGTGCCATAAGTGTTTGCTTCAGGATCATAGCCTGAATAATTCGTCCACGTGAAAAGATTGGTGGCACTGGCATATAACCTTAAGCTTTTCAGTCCGCTTTTTCCTAATACCTGTTCCGGAATACGGTAACCGAGATTGATGGTTTTCAACCTGATATAGGAAGCGTCCTCCACAATGGCCGACGAAAATATTCCCACGTCAAGACTTCCGGATGATAACGCTCTCGGATATTTATTGGAGTGATTTTCGGGCGTCCACCGATTCAATGCAGCCTCTGCGAGTACGTTGTTCTGACCGGTAAAATTGAGCAGATCGTAGGAATTGAAATTTGCCATCTTATTCCCCTGCGATCCCTGGAAGAAGATACTCAGGTCGAAATTATTCCAGGAAAAAGTATTGTTCAATCCCCATGTAAAATCAGGTTGCGCCGTTCCAAGCAGTGTCCGATCATTGGCGTCGATTTTGCCATCGCCGTTAATATCGCGGTATTTTCTGTCACCTGCTTTAGCTCTGGAAGCCGGGTCAGGCGAAGTAGACTCCTGTCCGATTAAAACCGGACTGTTAGCCGCTTCTTCATCTGTTTGAAAAATACCGTCAAATATATAGCCGTAGAAAGTTCCAATAGGCTCTCCTGTTCTTAACAGGCTTGCTCCGGCAAGTATAATATCGGTTTCGGTATTGAGATTGGTAACTGAATTCTTATTTTTTGAAAAATTCAAGGTTGTGTTCCACCTGAATTTTCCCGTTGTGTTGATGCTGTTAACCTGAAGGTCAAATCCTTTGTTAGATATATTCCCAACGTTTAACAAGGTCGTGCTAAATCCCGACGTGGTCGGAATAGGCGTAGAAAGCAGGAGATCGTAGGTTAGTTTGGTGTAGTAATCGGCGGTAAGGCTGAGTCTGTTTTTAAACAAGCCGAGGTCGATACCCACATCAAACTGCCGGGTGCTCTCCCACTTCAGATTCTTATTGACATAGCTGAGTGGTTCGAGGCCGGTATATACTTCCGAACCCTGGGAACTGTTGAAAACGCCTTCGCTATAAGGCCCGATCAGTGCGAGTGATTGATAGGGAGCAATCGCCTGGTTGCCGATTACACCATAACTAACCCTCAGTTTCAGATCGGAAATAGCGTCCACCGGTTGCATAAAATCCTCTTGTTTTATCCTCCATGCAAATGCTCCTGATGGGAAGAATCCGTATTTATGACCTTCTGCGAATTTTGACGATCCGTCGGCCCTGCCCGTAAGCGTGAAAAGATATTTTTCGTTGAACGAATAATTTACGCGCCCTAAAAATGAAACCAGACTCCACTGCGATTCCCCGTTTGAAGGTTTTTGAGGTCTTAATCCCGCTGCGATATTATGATAACCGGTTCTGTTGTCGGGAAATTCGAATGCATAGGCAAAGAGGCTTTCATTTTGAAATTGCTGAGCGGTAAAGCCGGCCACCGCATTGATGTGATGTTTTTGGCTGAAGGTTTTATCATAGGTAAACGTATTTTCATTCAACCAGGTCATTCCCTGAACGGTTCCGATAGAGGCTTCACCAAGGCTTGCCTGCGTTCTCTTGAGGAAGTTTGGCCCGAATGAATTTTCCTTATCATTGAAGGCATCCACACCGAATGTAGTCTTAAATTCAAGCGCATCACTCAACCGGACCCTTGCATATACGTTTCCGATAATTCTTGAGGAGGTAGTATAGCTGTTAAATTCCTTCGCGTCAGCAATGGGATTTCCAAGCGTTTTTCCGCGATCATTTTCATAAGTATAACCGCCCTTTACCGTACTGTCGTAAACCGGAAGAACGGGATTAAACAGTAAGGCGGCAGTTACCACACCGGGTACTATGGTTCCTGCGTTGGTTAATACACCGGATGATGTAACCCTTGCGTAGCTTACGTTGCTGCCCACAGTAAGCCAGTTGTTCATTACGCGGTCAAGGTTGGTTCTGAAGGTATATCTTTTAAAATTTGAGTTGATGATAATACCATCCTGATCAAAATATCCGCCTGAAATAGCATATTTTGTTTTTTCATCGCCTCCGGAAAACGAGAGTTGATAGCTCGACATCGGTGCTCTTCTAAACAATTCGTTTTGCCAGTCGGTTCCTGTTCCCAGGTTCTTAGGGTTCACATAAACCGGCGTTGCGCCCGCATTAAGCTTTGCCTCATTTACGAAGTTTGCAAATTGCTCGGCATTTAAAACCTCCACTTTATGAGAAATTTCCTGCAGACCATAGTAAGTGTCAAAGGAAATTGAATTTCTTCCCTCTCTGCCTCTCTTTGTTGTGATGATAACCACGCCGTTTGCACCCCTCGATCCGTAGATAGCGGTAGCTGAAGCGTCTTTCAGGATTTCAATTGATTCAATATCGTTGGGATTAATGGAAGAAAGCGCACTGATCCTCGGACCGAGTGTAACGCCCGTTGACATGTCGGCCGCGTCACTGTTGATCAGCATGCCGTCAACCACATAAAGCGGTTCATTTCCGGCGTTGATGGAGGTGGTTCCGCGTATCCGGATTGAGGTTTCAGCCCCCGGTTTTCCGGATTGCTGGGTCACCTGTACACCCGCGGCCCTGCCTTCAAGTGCCTGATCAAAAGAGGTAACCGGCGAGGCTTTAAGGTCTTCAGATTTTACTGAAACAACCGAGCCTGTGAGGTCACTTTTTTTCACGGTTCCGTAACCGATCACAACCACCTGGTTCAGCTGCGCGTTTTCCTCGGTTAAGACGATCGTAAGATTATTTTGGTTGTTTACCGGAACTTCCTTCTGTTCATAGCCAACGTAGGAAACCTGAAGTATGGCATTTCCCGCAGCTTCGATTGTAAACTCGCCGGAATTATTCGTTGCTACTCCCCTTTTTGTTCCCTTTACAGTCACACTTACGCCTGAAAGGGGCTCACCTGCACTGCTTATTACCTTCCCCGAGATCGTAAGCGATTGCGAAAATGCCGGAGATATGTGCAAACATGTGAACATACTCAGAAGCAAGGCAAGTTTTGAGATCTGCTTTAATTTTCCCATAATCGTTATATTTAGTGGTTCTGCATTTAAATGGCGGCTGCAGAAGTTTATTGTGTGAGTATAATTTTTTAAATGTTTTTAACCTTCTCTTGCTATGTCAATCGTATAAGTAAATCTGTCGGCCCTGTAATATCCGATATTGTATTCTATCGGACGATCACCGGGATCGCAAACAATCCGCCTACGGTACAGAATCGGATCTTTTTCGTTCACTTTCAGTTTCGTTGCCAATCGCTTATTGGCCAGAATCGCACTAATCCCCTCCTTTGAAACCGCCACACTTACATGGTACTTATTTTCAAGGGTTTCATACAAAGGTTGCGTAAAGTCTTCCTCTCTCGACAACCCAGTTCGCGGATGAAAATAAGAAATAAAATAAACTACGGGGCTGTTATGCACTCCTCTTACGCGTTCAAGTTTGATCACTTTTACGTTTTCTTCGATATTGAAAAGCAATCGTATTTCTTCATCCGGAATAACTTCAGAAACTTTAAGCGAAAAGTTTTTAAAAGCAACTCCTTTTTCATCCATTTCGTGTGTAAAACTTGTCCACTTTTTCAAATGGGTGGTAATGTTGTTTTTTGCAACTTTAGTTCCCACTCCTTTTTTACGAACCAACAAATTTTCGTACACCAGTTTGTTGGTTGCCTGTCGCACTGTATTACGCGATATGCCCAACCTCTTCGCAAGGTGTACTTCATTGGGAAGTAATTTCCCGTTTTGGTATTCCGGCTGTTCAATCAGTTTTCTAAGCATTTCCTCCACCTGGTAATGGAGCGGCGTTGAACTTTTATGGTCGATCGATAAAAAATCCATTCGTTATGTTTACATGTTCAAACATAAAACTAATAACTTTTTTCAAATTAGAAAAAAAATGTGAAAAAAAATGCGTTGAAGCGATTTTATCAGCAGTAATTGTCTGGAAAAAGATCCGCAGCTCCGGCAAATTGCACAAACCCGTTTGTTTTGGAAGTGGGAAATCTGGATCAATCAGACAAAACAGCAGTCAACTCCAACAGATAGGCATTGCTGTATTGCGAAAGCTTTTGCTGACTGATGCCATCAATCTCAAGGTTAAAAAGCAGCGTATTTTCGGCATATACATCGCCGGTTTGAAGGCGGTAATAGTTATCTGCAATGATCTTTTTGATAAAGGGTTTCGCAAATTCAAGACGTGTATTCGGAGGAATATTTTTATGCTCGGGCAGATCAGAGTAGTTGATTTCTATATTCTCTTTATTCAATTTTTCATCTTTCAAAAAGGCAGTTATTTTTAAAAATGATTTCATACGCGGTTAAATTTAATTAAAAAGGGAAAGAGCGAATGCAACAAATATAATATAATCCCTAAAAATTTGGCAAGCGCTCTTTGAAACTAACACAACCCCGTTAAACTAATTCGCGTCGGCATTTGCAGAATCCCGTCTTTACTGCCCTTTATCCCCGAGCCCGCGGCCAGTTTTATGTTGAAGTTCATCAATTTTTTTCGATGCCTCTGCCTTGGTCATATTTTCATCAAAGTCTTCTCCCGCTTCTTCGGATAAGGTCGAAAGATATGATTTCTGTGCTCCCGTCATAGGTTCGTCACCCGTGGTCCATTCATCCGGATCTTTAACCCGGTTACTTCCTTTAATTTCCTTATTCTGGTCAATATTTTCGTTTTTTTCATCTTTACGCATAAAATCTATTTTAGTACTATAAATCAGAATAACAATCTGCGCGCCAGCTTATGTCGTTAGCTGTGCTCGATGACAGACCGATCGATGTCGGCCTCTCTCTTCCGTTGCTCCTGCAACTTTTTCAGTTTTTTGCCATAGGATAATTTTGTGATCAGCACAAAAAGTGTGGGAACCACAAATATCGCAAGTGTTGTGGCTGCCAGCATTCCTCCAAATACCGTCCAGCCGATTGTTCTTCTTGACTCCGCGCCTGCTCCTGTAGCAAATGCAAGGGGTAAAACGCCCAGAATGAAAGCGAATGAGGTCATAATGATGGGTCGCAAACGCAGTTGCACCGCTTGCAGGGTAGCATGAATTACATCAATTCCGCGGTCTACCCGTTCCTTCGCAAACTCGACGATCAGAATGGCATTCTTAGCAGAAAGACCGATCAGGGTAATGAGTCCGATCTGGGCATAGACATTATTTGAAATGGTAGGAAAAAAAGTGAGCAGCAGAATACTTCCAAAGGCTCCGATCGGAACCGCAAATAACACGCTGAAAGGAACGCTCCAGCTTTCATAAAGAGCAGCCAGAAACAGAAATACAAAGATGATCGAAAATCCGAAAATCAATAGTGAACTGTTGCCGGCTTTGATTTCCTCGCGGCTTAATCCTGAAAAATCGTACCCGTATCCGGCAGGCAATACCTGTTCTGCCACTTCCCGCAGCGCATCAATGGCTTGCCCGCTGCTGTAACCCGGAGCCGCAGAACCGTTGATCTCAATATTCCGGTAAAGATTATAGTGTGAAATAAGAGATGGACTTTCTATCACATTGGTTGTTACGAGTGAACTGAGAGGAATCATATTGCCCATCGTATTTCTGACATAATAGGCAGAAAGGTCAGAAACGCTGGTACGATAAGCAGAATCGGCCTGTACAACAACCCGGAAGTTTCTGCCATAAATATTGAAATCATTTACATAGCTGCTTCCAAGCAAAGTGGAAAGGGTGCTGTAAACGGAAGAAACCATCACACCTAATTTTTTTGCTTTTTCCCTGTCTACGTTTACCTGGTAACTGGGCGTATGCGCGGTAAAAAAAGAAAATGCACCGCCAATTTCCGGCCGTTGATTTAGCGCCGCTAAAAACTTGTGCATCACCGCCTCAAACTGCTGAATGCTGTCTGTACTGGTTGTTTGCTGCAACTCAAATGTAAAACCGCCGGTGGCGCCCAAACCATTGATCGCGGGGGGTGCAATAGCCATTACCCTTGCTTCCTTAATGTCAGCCGTTCTTTTTTGTATTTCCGCGATGACTGCGTTGAGCTGATCCTGTTTTGACTTCCTTTCCTCCCAGGGTTTTAAGGCCACAAAAAAGGTTCCTACATTCGATTTGTTTGAGAAACTAACCACATTCAGTCCTGCCAGTCCTCCCAAGGTTTGAATGGCTGGAATTTTACTGACCCTTCGACTGATTTCCTGCAACATTTCCACACTCCTCGTGGTGGAGGTGGCTTCCGGCATTTCGTAAGTAATAAACAATCTGCCATTATCTTCTGTTGGGATAAATCCCGTAGGCTTATTTTTAAACAGAAAGAAGAGTCCGACAAATAACACCAGCAACATAATTAATACCAGTGGAGTGTGTTTGATCCATTTTCCAACACCTCTTGTATAGGAACGGGTCAGGTTTGCAAATTTCCGGTTGAAAGAGGCGAAAAACCTTTCCATCACATTCTTTTTCTCAAATTCCTTTTTCGAAGGTTTCAGAAGCAGGCTGCACAATGCGGGTGTAAGCGACAGGGCTATAAATGCTGAGAGCAAAACCGAGATCGCAATGGTGATGGCAAACTGCTGATAAAGCCTGCCGACAATTCCCGGAACAAATCCAACCGGTACGAAAACGGCAGCAAGGATAAGTGCAATGGCTACCACCGGACCGGATATGTCTTTCATCGCTTTTTCGGTGGCCTCGCGGGCTGATAGATGTTCATTGTCCATATAGTGTTGAACGGCCTCCGTTACCACAATGGCATCATCTACCACAATTCCAATGGCTAGTACAAATCCGAAAAGGGTAAGGGTATTTACGGTAAATCCAAGTGGAATGAAAAAGATAAAAGTTCCGATGATAGAAACGGGTATTGCCAGTACCGGTATCAGGGTAGCCCTCCAGCTTTGCAAAAACAGAAACACCACCAAAACCACAAGCAACAAGGCAATACCCAGGGTTTCGATCACTTCATTTATAGAGGCTTTGATGACAGAAACGGTTTCGAAGGGTGAGAGATATGCAATATCTTTTGGAAAGCTTTTCTGAAGATTATTCAAAGCCGCCACTACCCCATTGTAGGTTGAAAGGGTATTGGCTCCGGGAGCAAGATAAATCAGCATGAATGCAGCAGGATGGCCGTCGATAAATGCATTATGACCGTAATCAAATTTCCCTAATTCCACCCTTGCCACATCTTTCAGATAGACGAGCGAACCCTGTGATGGATCACTTCTCACTACTATATTTTCAAAGTCTTCCTGTTTGTTGAGCCGGCTGTTCGTCAAAACACTGTATTCGAAAGTCTGATTCGCGGGTTGCGGATTTCCTCCAACCGTTCCTGCCGCAATCTGCAGGTTTTGATCCGTTAATGCAGAGATAATATCGTTTGGGGTAAGATTTAATGCAGCAAGTTTATCGGGATTTAGCCAGACACGCATTCCGAAATCGTCTCCAAATGAATTGATGTCTCCAACTCCCGGAACCCGCTGAAGCGCATCCTTCACATAAAGATTGATGTAGTTGCCGATAAAAGTGGTATTGTGGGTTTCATTGGGAGAATAAAATCCCAGTACCATCATGATGCTCGGATTGCGCTTTCTTACCGTTAATCCCAGTCTTTTAACTGCATCCGGCAATGAAGGTTCCGCTACGCTCACGCGGTTTTGAACATCGAGTGCCGCGATGTCGACATTCGTTCCTATTTCAAAGGAAACATTGATACTGCTTTGTCCGCTCGAAGTGCTGTTGCTCGACATATATTGCATTCCGGGCGTTCCGTTGATCTGGGTTTCGATGGCAGTGGTTGTTGTTTGTTCAACCGTTTGCGCATCCGCACCGATAAACAATCCCGATACAGACACTGACGGAGGCGTGATATCGGGATATTGTGCCACCGGTAAGGTGGTAAGCGCAATCAGTCCTACCAGTACAATTACGATTGATATTACAATTGCGGTAACCGGACGTCTGATAAAAGTATCTGCAATCATAGCCTGTCTCCATTTTTTATATCCGCCAAGAGCAAAAGAATTAGTGTTGAACCGTACTATCAACCATAACCGCCGATCCTTCCCTCAGATTTTGAACGCCTTGCAAAACGATCGTCTCGCCCGGCTTCAATCCTTCTTTTACAATGACATTCGCACCGACGGTTTGGCCTTCCACTATTTTTCTCTGCGTAACCTTATTGCTATCTGCAATAACGTAAACAAAAAATTCGCTTAACTGTTCCGTCACTGCTTTGTTGGGAATTACCACTGCATCTTTTCCTGATCTGTTTAAAACCCTTACTGCCACCGTCATTCCCGGTTTTAGAATGTTTTTGTCATTCGGAAAAACCAGCCTTGTTTTTATGGTTCCGGTTTGCGGATCCACCGCCCGGTCAATCAATTGAATATGACCCGGCTTTTCATAAACCGAACCGTCCGAGAACAACAATGTGAAAGTTGAGTCCTCTGGATTGCTATTTTTTTCCAGCGACACAAACCTTGGGATCTCACTCTGTTGCACGGCAAAATCCACGGCCATAGGATTGTCGGCCGAGACGGTATTGAGTACCATTTGACCCGGTGCTACGGCTGCCCCTATTTTCACTTGTGAAATTCCGATCGTTCCCGAAAGCGGGCTGTAAATATTGCTGTATCTTAAATTGGTTGAAACGCTGCTCACATTTGCCTTTGCAGCCGCCACCTGCATTTTTGCCGCCTGCAGGTCTGCCTGTGCGTGTTCGAGTGTTTGCCGTGCAATAGCATCTTGTTTTGCAAGTGCCGCATAACGATCTGCATCCTGTTGCGCCCGGTCCAAATTTGCTTTCGCAACATTCAGATTTGCTACCGACTGTTCATAAGCGCCAAGGTATTGTTGCTGATCGATCGAATACAATTTTTGTCCCTTCGTAACGTGTTGTCCATCGTTAAAAAAAATGCCGGTAATATTGCCACTTACCTGCGGTCTTATTTCAACCTCATTTAACGCATTCACGGTAGCGGGATATTGATCATAATAAATGACGGTATTTGAATCAACCTTGTACGCGGTAACGTGTACCTGCATCGGGGCCTGCTGCATTGCGGAAGGCTTGCTTTTTTCTTTACAGGAAAGAAAGCCAAAAAGTATTAATGAAACAGTAAATAGTTTTTTCGATCTCATAACTTATTGTCTTTAAAATTCAATCAGTCCCAATGCTTGTTCCATATCGATCCTGCTGCTTAAAACCTGGTAGAGCGCGTTATAAAAATTGACCTGGGCCGAACGGAGATCTGTTTCCGCCGTGATCACCTCGAGATACGTTTTTATTCCGGCTTTGTACTGCAACTGTATTGTATTATATACTTCTTCCGCAATTGCCTTATTTTCCTTCAACATAAAGAAATAATTCAAATTCGATTTGTAGGCTGCGAGTGCTTGCTGATACTGTGTTGAAATATTGTTTTTAAGGCTGATAAAATCATAATCCATCCGCTTCAATTCTAACTCTGCCTGTTTGATCTGCTGAATACGTTTGGTGCCCTGAAAAATCGGAAAACTTAAACTGACTCCCGCATAGGAAGTGGGATAATTATTGTTATACAGCTTTGAAAATTCATTGTTGAAATAATTGAGATTATAATCTGCAAATGCCGACAGAGACGGTAGAAAACTCCACTTATAATACCGCAGATTTGATTCCTCCAACCGCCTCTGTGTTTGCAGTAAACGGTATTCAACACGGTTATTGAAATTTATGGATTGAAGGGTGTCGATATAAATTTCAGACTCCATTTTGGATGTATCGTATTGCAGTGCAAGATTTTCGTCCTGCGGAAAATTCATCAGCGCTTTTAAATAGGATTGTTTAGCATTCAAGGCTTCCTCATAACTCTTTTTCTGCGCCCTGGAGTTATTGAGCAAAATAGTTGCTCGTTTGTAGTCGATCTTATCAACGAGGCCGCCTTCATATTGTGCATAGGCCGTTTGCAAACTACCGGTTAACCGTACAATGTCTTCTTCCAGCAAAATGATCTGCTCTTTGGTGAGCAACAGGTCATAGAAGGCTTTACTCACTTCAGCCACCACGTTGATTTTGTTGCTTTCCAATCCCTGCCGTGCCTGCGTTCTCACATCGCCGGCGGTTCGGCTTGCAAGCAACACATCGCGGTTAAAAATTGTTTGATTCAATCCAAACTGAATGGATGATGTATTATAAACACCTAGTTTTACTACGTTTCCACCAATGCTGGAGGATTGCAGCTGGAAGTTATGCTGTAAATTGTAGTTAAGGTTTATTTGCGGATACCAATCTGCCAAGCGGCCCTTTATCATCCGCTCGGTAATTGAAATACCAAGTTCAGACTGTTTGATTACCGGCTGATGGTCGAGTGCAAATTGCACACATTGCATCAGACTAAGGCGAGTAGCAGCAGAATCTGTCTGGCCGCGAACAGCCGGTAATAAATACAGCAGGCAGAAAAAAATAAGAAAGTGTTTTTTCATTTGAACCCGGTAAATTAGCAAGTTGGGAGAATAAAAATATTATAAAATGATGTTAGAAACTCAATTTTTTTTATAAATGGCATCAAAATGTCTTTGTTAAGCAACAATAGCTTAACAAAAAATTTGGCTAATCACATTAAAGCTTTATTATGAAAAACAAACTTTACCTTCTTACTTTTTGCTTATTTACGCTTGCTTTGTCTTCCTGCTTCAGCTCTAAATTGAAGCCGGGCAGCAACTTCTATACACATAAGTGGGTGCTTACGGAATTAGACGGACATCCCGTACAAATCAGCAACACGGGAAAAGACGCCTTTCTGCGTTTTTTCTATGAAAACTCCCGAATGGCGGGATCAGGAGGTTGTAATGAAATATCATCCCGCGTTTCAATAAACGGAAGTTCGCTCACTTTTGGGGAAATCTTGTCTACCCGTGTCTTGTGTATCGATTCAGACTTCGAAAACAGGTTTCTGGATGCACTGAGACAAACCAACCGTTTTGATTTGAAGGGGAATAAACTGTACCTGAAGAAAAACCGGAAAGTTTTAGCAGTTTTGACCGAGCAGTAACTTTTGCTATCGACCAACGGTTTTACAATACACGGGACAATCGGGATGATGGGCGCCGGGAAGATATCCGGTGCTCATTAAAAATTCATTTACAATTTCTCCGCCCACAAATTTGAAATGCTGTTTTAATAATTTCACCCATTGTTCTTTCGGCAACGGATGATGCCGGTCAAGGAAATCTTTAAACGAGCCGTATTCATCTTGAATCGCCAATAATTTTCTTGCGTTTTCAATGGCGGCGTTTATTTTCAAACGGTTCCTTATGATTCCTGCATCCTCCATCAACCGCTGCACATCCGTCTCAGAATAATTTGAAACAGCGTGAATATCGAAATTGCTGTAGGCTTTAAAGAAGTTTTCTTTCTTTTTCAGGATGGTGTCCCAACTCAAACCTGCCTGGTTAATCTCGAGTATGAGCCGGGCAAACAATGCGTTGTCATCTTCAATTGGAAAGCCATATTCTTCGTCGTGATAAATGCGATGAATATGATCGGCCGGCAGTGTTTTTACAAATGCACAATAGGATTTTATTATTGGTTGTTGCACCGGAATTCTTTTTCACGAAGGAACTAAAAAAATGATAGAATTGCCTAATTAAGAGCCGTAAGGCATTGGCCATCACCGTTCGGTCTTACTAAAATTATTCCGTTCACCACGTAAATTAAAAGGATACACTTAACTTAGATTTTTTAAAACTAAAACGCATTAGGATGAAAAGATTTACCTGGATTGGAATTTTTGCATTGCTTATGATGCAGGTGCAGGCACAAACAAAATCAAACTATGATCAGCACGAAGCATTCGCACCTTTTTTCTATCCAAATTTTGGCGATGAAGTAAGAACCGCCGATGGCCGTCCCGGTCCGAAGTACTGGCAAAACAGCGCCGACTACAAGATTGATGTAAGCCTCGATGAAAACAACCATTCCTTATCGGGAAGTGTAACGATTTCCTACACCAATAACAGTCCGCAATCATTGCCATTTCTTTGGTTGCAAATGGATCAGAATATTTACAGCCTTTCATCGAGAGGCGTTGCCACCACGGCTATTTCGGGAGGACGATGGGCAAACCGCAACGATTTTGATGGCGGATTCAATTTAACCTCTGTGAGCATTGTGCAAAACGGAAAGGAAATGAAGGCCAACTATAAAGTGATCGATACAAGGATGCAGATTGTATTGCCTACGGCGGTAAAAAATAATGGCGGCACCATTCAAATAAAAGTCGGTTACAACTTCCTGATACCCGAATACGGTACCGATCGTATGGGAAGATTAAACACTAAAAACGGCTGGATCTACGAGATTGCACAGTGGTATCCAAGAATGTGCGTATATGATAATGTTGAAGGATGGAACACGCTTCCCTACCTTGGCCAGGGCGAGTTTTATCTGGAATACGGAAACTTTGATTACAGCATCAATGTTCCCGCCAACCAGATTGTTGTTGGTTCCGGTGAATTGATGAATCCGCAGGAAGTGCTTACACCCGAACAAATTAAAAGATGGAATGCTGCGAAGAACAGCGATAAGACGGTTATGTTGCGCAGTGCCGATGAAGTAACTGATCCGAAATCAAGACCGCTCGACAAGAAAAGACTCACATGGAAATTCCATTGCACCAATGCCCGTGACGTGGCCTGGGCCTCTTCCTCCGCATTCATCTGGGATGCTGCAAGAATGAATCTTCCCGCAGGAAAAAAAGCCCTTGCAATGTCGGTTTATCCGGTGGAAAGCGCAGGTGATTCAGCCTGGGGAAGATCAACAGAATATGTAAAAGGCGCGATCGAATTTTATTCAGATTACCTCTATCCTTACACCTATCCTGTAGCTGTAAACGTGGCGGGAATTGTGGGAGGAATGGAATATCCGGGAATTGTTTTTTGCAGTGCAAGATCCAAGCGCAATGGTTTGTGGGGTGTTACCTCGCATGAATTTGGCCACAATTGGTTCCCGATGATTGTCGGAAGCAATGAACGAAAATATCCGTGGATGGATGAAGGCTTCAATACTTTTATCAATTCGCTGGCTGAAAACAGTTTCAATAACGGCGAGTACAAAAACAATCGCCCGTTGAACCGGCATTTTATGGGAAGATATATGACCAATGACAGTTCAGAAAGTATTTCAACCGTTCCGGATGTTACCCAGCCAAGAAATCTTGGAATCGTGGCCTATTACAAACCGGGAATGGGATTGACGTTGCTGAGGGAAGATATTTTGGGAGCCGAAAGATTTGACAGCGCATTCCGTTATTATACGCATGCCTGGGCATTCAAACATCCGACTCCATGGGATTTCTTCCATGCGATGGAAAATTACAGCGGCGAAACCCTGGATTGGTTCTGGAGAGGATGGTTTTTAAATAACTGGAAAATCGACCAGGCGGTTGATGGTGTGGCTTACCTTGAAAACGATCCGTCAAAAGGAAGCATCATCACCATATCGAATCTTGAAAAACTGCCAATGCCTGTAACAGTTGAAGTAACGGAAGCCAATGGCAAAAAAGGCCGTATGACCTTACCAGTAGAAATCTGGCAACATGGACCTACCTGGAAGTTTGTTTATCATTCAACTGATAAAGTAACTAAAGTGGTAATCGATCCGGATAATAAATATCCCGACGTTGACGATAAGAACAATACCTGGACAGGGCAATAAAGCTTTTTCCACGAACCGGAAAACCAATCTTCTAACGGAGGTTGGTTTTTTTTTTGATGAATATGTGCAGTGATGTTAGACTAAGATCCGGCAATTTTAAACGGAGAGCGGAGGGCGGAAAATTGAAAGAATCCGATACTTGCGAAGCCCTCAATCTTCAAAGATTATCCTTACATTTTTATAGAGTAATTTGTTTTGAAGTTTCGGATTGCTGTCTGAAAAACCTCTCAACCCAAAGAGCGCTGCCATATTTCCCTTATTAACGGCGAGTTCCAGATTTCCGGCAGAATTAAACCAGACAAGCTTTTCTCCTTCCGGAACCGACGCATAGGATTGGCTTATTTCACTGATATCTTCCCGGTCCCGCATCAGCATGATTCTGAATTTTCGGTTTTGCCGCACTTCTTCAAATTCTTCTTTACTTAGATTCAAGACAACATTTTCGAACTGATCGATATAGATGATCTGACTGTCGATCCAATTCGCTCCGGAAGAAGCACGCATCGGAAATTTTTCAACGATCCGGCTAACCTGTTTCAATTTCTTATCGAGCGTATTGTTTTGAATCAGCTTTTGTACACAGTCGATAATGGCTTCGGTGTAATCCATTAAAGAGTGCGAATGCGGTTGCACCGGGATTGAAAAAACCGTTTTTGGCTTTTCGCCTGTGATCATCGTAAGAATGCCATTATCCGCACAAATAATATATTGCTTTTTATATTCGGCGAGCAATACCTGAACTGGAAAACCTGCAAAAAAATCGAGCAAAACGAGATGGAGCGTATTGTCAGGATAATATTTGAATGCGTTTTTGCAGATATAAGCTGCCTGTTGATAGTTAGTAGGTGAAAACTGATGCGAGATATCGGCTATCTGACAGCCGGGAATTGCAGAAAAGATCTGGCCTTTTATTGCACCAATCAAAAAATCAGTATTACCAATATCAGAAGAGATTGTGATTACAGGCATCAGTCGTTTAAACTCCTTTATAGATTATTTTATCAGTTCTTCTCCTTTGTAAAAAAATTTTCTTACCAGTTTATCTGCCATTGAAGGTAAGAACCGGTTTACCAATACGGTGCGTTTATCCTTGACTGAAAATACAAGTGTTCTTTTTCGTTTTTCAATTGCATCAAAAATAAGTCGGGCACATTCATCGGCTGGCATCATTTCGCCTTCGTCCATCGGTGTTTCGCCCTGGGGTTTCACGTCTTTATTCAAAGCACTGTAACGGATGTTTGAAGCGGTAAATCCGGGGCAAACCCACATTACATTTACGCCCGAGGTCAAAAGCTCGGTTCGCAGGCTTTCATAAAATCCGTTTAAAGCAAATTTCGAGGCACTGTAACCGGTTCTTCCGGGAAGGCCGCGATAACCGGCGATGGAGGAAATTCCTACGATCGTTCCTTTAGTTTTTTCGATGAATGGAAGCGCATGCTTTGTGCAATACACGCTTCCCCAGAAGTTGATATCCATCACTTTTTTGAGGGTTGCGAGATCGGTTTCTTTAAACAATGCCCGCATTGATATTCCCGCATTGTTGATGAGAATATCAATCGATCCGAAAGCCGATACCACCTGGCGGATAAAGCGTTCACATTCGTTTTCAACGCTGACATCCGCGGTGAATGTAAACAGATTCCGGTGCGCATTTTCTGTTTGCAGTTGATAGAGTTTGTCGGTATTCCGGGCACAGGTCGCCACTTTTGCACCAGCCGCGATGGCAAAATCAACTAATGCGCGTCCGATTCCTTCCGTTCCCCCGGTAATGATCACGACTTTATTCTCCAGAGATGTCATGTTGAAAATTTGGTTGCAAAAGTAAAATTAATTCGCGTAAGGATAGGGTCAACAAATGATTGAAAAAATATTCAATCAAAAATTTGGTGTAATGATGATTTCGGTTATTTTTGCACTCCCAAAACGGAAAAGATCCTGTAGCTCAGCTGGTAGAGCACAACACTTTTAATGTTGGGGTCTTGGGTTCGAATCCCAACGGGATCACAACAAGCTTCAGAAAAAACTGAGGCTTTTTTTGTATTTGAATGCGTTTTGATCCACGGCTCAGTTTGTAGAGCATCCCGATTTTATCGGGAGGGTCTTGGGTTCGAATCCCAACGGGATCACAACAAGCTTCAGAAAAACTGAGGCTTTTTTTTGTATTTGAATGCGTTTTGATCCACGGCTCAGTTGGTAGAGTATCCCGATTTTATCGGGAGGGTCCCGGTTCGAATCGCAACGGGATCACATCTGGGACAAGTCTGATAAAAAAGGCTCGTCCCATTTTTTTTGCCTTAAATTTACTTTTCCCGATAAGTCTATTTTAGTATTAGGCTACTGATCTTATCCGCCTAACCAGGATGAATTTAAAGATTAATTTCAAGGCAAATTCGTTTATAAACCATGACAACCAACCATATAATAATATTTCTATGCGGAATTTATTCTGTCGGTTTTGCAATTTTTCATATCCTGTTCTGGAAAATGTTTAACTGGAAAAAAGAGTTACAGAAACTCAACTTTGTGAATAGAGCGATTGTGCAAATACTGAATGTCAGAATGATTTACTTGTTACTGTTTGTGGCATTCATCTGTTTCGTTTTTCCAGGGGACTTATTAACGTCTGATATTGGAACCGCATTTCTGGCCGGCATTTCACTTTTCTGGTTAGGCAGGACGATTGAACAATTTATATTCTTTAAAGTGAACAACAAATATGTTCACGTACTTACAGCTATCTTTATTTTAGGGACTGTATTATTTGCATTACCGCTTTTACTGCGGCAGTAAAATGACTTGCGATCGGACGCCATCTACACAAGCTATCTTCACGGAGATCGGAAAACAAAAAGGAGGTTTTGACAAAACTTCAAAAAAACCCGACTGGTCAAAATGCATAGCAACCTTTACAGACATTCAAAGCGTTCGCAGGAACGCTACATCCGGATCTTCTAACTGAATTTCTCCGTATTTTGTGTTACCGTCTACCTGACATCACTATGCATACTGAATTTACACTTTTCCTTGACTGGTTGAAACGAACCGATCTGCATCCTGACAGGGATGACCTGAACTTTTTATATGAGTACACAGATATCATTACGCTTCCCAAGGGAAAAGCCATAATGGAGCAAAACCGGCCCGTATCCTATTTTTATTTTTGAATTCCGGTGTTGCGCGGTTGTTTTTGAAATACGAGGATGATGATATTACGATCGCTTTTTTGCAGGCGCCACAGTTTGCCTCCACACCGATTTACCTGTTGAACCGGCAATTATCAACCCTTGCAGTTGAAACCTGTACGGAAGCAAAGGCATTAAGATGGAGCAGAGAACAGTTTCTCGCCATAAAAAACCATACGCACTTTGGAAATGCTTTCGAAACGGCTTTTACGGAAATGTTATTATCCTGGAACCTCGAGAGAGAAATTGACCGGTTAACCCTTTCCCCGGAATTGCGATACCAAAAGCTGATCGACCAATCCCCGTTGGTAGGCAGATATGTACCTGTAAAATACATCGCATCCTACCTTGGCATTCATCACGATAGCCTTAGCCGCATCCGAAACCGGCTGATCAAAAGAATCTGACAATCGTCAGTTTCGTACGTCCCTGCTTCAGATAGCTTCGCGGCAAAATCTTTCAACATGAAGAAACTGCCGATATTTATGGCTCTGCTTTTCGTGAACAAATTGTCGCCGGCTCAGATTATCATTAAAGACACGTTGCAACCTGCATTTAAATGGCAGCTCCCGCTCATCGATCTGACGTTCACGGTTGATGCCGCATCGGCGGAAGCCAATCGCAGGACGGGCCGAGATGCACAAAGCAGCGAAAAGGCAGAATTCAGGGATTTCAGCCATGCGTACCGGAATTTAAGTATGGAGCAAAACACAGAGATGACAAGAAACCTGCATGGAAGTCTCTACTATGGTCATAACCTGCTTTGGCAGAAATGGATGGCGCCAACGAACACGAAGAAGTACGTGATGAACAGGCTTTTCGCCAACATCACCGCTTTAGCCACCGACTATCTGGCAATCAAACTTCCATATGGATATGCTTTTCAACATGAAGAATTTCATCGCTCGGTGATGGCGGTTCACGGCATTTATAGCTATGATGAAGTATGGAAATTTGAAAAAGGCTTTGACATTGCCGTTACCGGTGTGATGGATCAGGATCTCGTGTTTTTGAAAGATAAATTTCCCGCATCGCAGGTGCGGCTTTCAGCAGCCGGTGTGGAAGGAGAATATGCTTTCTTTCAAAGAATGCGGAAAGACAATTTTTTCGATCAAACCGGCTATCCGATGGTGGGCCTGAATATACTGGGCACCGTACACGCCATCAACTACGTCAAGTTGCCATTTCAAAGCAAGTTCAATGCGATTACGGACAGTATTTTGTCGAGAGATAAAACCGATATTCTGGCCCGCGACTTTACCGGTTACGATTTTTCGGCATGGGTATATGACCTGTTTACACCGGACGACCCGTATGCAGCAAGAGGCGAATGGCCCGGTGGAACAGGCATCAGGCGTCCGATCAAGGAAACTGACCTGACGCCGGAAATGAAAACCTTTCTGAGACAGACTGCCAACTTGCAATACCTGAACCTTGTGAGTCCGTTTATGATTGGCATCAACCGGATCAAAATCCACCATAATACCTTTGGAAACTTTGCCTTACGCAGCACGCCAACTTCTTTTGGATACTTTGCCGGCGGAGATTTTTTTCTGGAAACAAATGGGAAGAAGTTTTTTGCTACAGCCGGAATAAATAAAAGCCGGGAATTAACACTGCCTGATCTGAGTATCCAGCGTATTGATATGTCGATCCAAAACTGTCCGAGGCTAACTGTCGATGCAGGTTTGAGTGTGTGGTTACAGCCGAAAGATCAGTTGTTTTTTGCAAAAAAGGCTGTACCGGGGATGAGCTTATTTTTGAAACCATCATACAGGATATCGCCCAGTGCAGCTCTTACGGCGAAAGTTTCGTACAAGACCAAAGGATGGGAATTCGCAAATCCATATCTCAATGAAAAATTAATGGGCAGCATAAGCCTAAACATCTACAGCAAAGGGTGGGAAAGCCGGAAAAGTACAAAACCGCCGAATATTTCAGACGTTCCTTTCTGACATCTTAAGTATTACTTTGAGAAAAGTTTTATTTCTTCCTTTTCGCCTGCTTTAACTCCGCCGCTACGAATTTCGCGGTGTATCCTTTTTTGATCTTTGCCATTTTTTCGGGTGTGCCTTCAAATAATATCTTTCCGCCTCCATCGCCCCCTTCCGGTCCGAGATCAATGATATGATCTGCCATTTTGATAACATCGAGGTTGTGTTCAATTACCAAAACGGTATTGCCACGGTCAACCAGTTTATTTAAAACCGCTAATAAATGTTCAATATCCTGAAAATGCAAACCCGTTGTCGGCTCATCCAAAATATAAAAAGTTTTGCCGGTATCTTTTTTTGCCAATTCTGTTGCCAGTTTTACCCGCTGCGCTTCGCCACCGCTTAGGGTTACGGCGGACTGACCAAGGGTAATATAACCCAAACCCACATCCTGCAAGACTTTAACCTTCCGGAAAATATAAGGCACCGGCTGAAAAAACTCGCAGGCTTCATCAACCGTCATTTTCAGCACATCGCTGATTGATTTTCCTTTATAACGGATCTCGAGGGTTTCCCGGTTGTACCTTTTTCCATTGCATTTTTCGCAGTTAACATATACATCCGGAAGGAAATTCATTTCAATCACACGCATTCCCCCACCCTTGCATTCCTCACACCTTCCGCCTTTTACATTAAACGAAAATCTGCCGGGATTATAGCCTCTTATCTTCGCTTCGGGAACGGATGCAAAGAGTGTTCTGATATCGGTAAAAAACCCGCAATAGGTAGCAGGATTGCTTCTCGGCGTTCTGCCAATCGGTGATTGATCGATCTCGATCACCTTATCAATATTTTCGAGACCGGAAACCGACTTAAACGGCATGGCATCCACCCTTGAATGATAACAATGCCGCGCAAGAACCGGATAGAGCGTTTCATTGATAAGCGTTGATTTTCCGCTTCCGCTCACGCCGGTTACAACGATCATTTTACCCAATGGGAAATCGACACTCACGTTCTTTAAGTTGTTGCCGTTTACTCCTTTGAGCTGGATGAATTTTCCGTTTCCTTCTCTTCTTGTTTCAGGGATTTCGATATTTCTTTTTCCCGACAGATAACCCGCCGTTGCCGTATCCTTTTCAATCAGTTCGGCCGGCCTTCCTGCCATCACCACCCGTCCTCCATGTTTTCCGGCATCGGGACCAATGTCTACGAGATAGTCCGATGCAAGCATAATATCTTTATCATGTTCCACTACCAATACACTGTTTCCGATATCCCGGAGATTCTGCAATGCACCGATCAAACGGTGGTTATCACGCTGATGCAGGCCGATTGAAGGTTCATCCAAAATGTAGGTGATTCCCTGCAATTGCGAACCGATTTGCGTGGCCAGCCTGATCCTCTGCGATTCACCTCCGCTCAGCGTTCGGGTTGGACGATTGAGCGACAGATAATTCAATCCCACATTCAACAAAAAACCTATCCTGTCCCTGATCTCCTTTACGATATCCTTTGCAATAACTTTTTGTTTGCCCGACAACCGATCTTCAATGTTTTCGAACAAAGCGGATAGTTTATCGAGATTTAAGGCCGCGAGTTCTGAAATATTCTTTCCATCGATCTTAAACCACAGGCTTTCACGTTTCAGCCGGTTGCCGTTACAATCAGGACAGACGGAAAGCTGCATAAATTTTTCAACCCATTCCCTCATCGCATCCGTGCTTCCGCTGGCGGTAAACCAACGCGAAAGCATGGGGATAATGCCTTCAAACTCTCCTTCATAAAGATTTGCGTCCTCGTAATCGGACACCTCTTTTTGCAGTCCGGCTTCATTTCCAAATAACAACAGGTTGAGGCTTTTTTCGGGAAGGTCTTTAATGGGTTTATCAAGACTGATCTTATTTTTTCTCGCTATTTGTGCCACATTTCGAAACATATACGCTTCACGTTCTTCTCCCAATGGTTCAATACCACCATCTTTGATGCTCTTGTTTTTATCGGGAATAACGGCATCCAGGTTTACACGATAAACTGATCCCAATCCCTTGCAGGTTGGACAAGCGCCATAAGGCGAATTGAATGAAAATGAATTGGGAGAAGGCTCTTCATAGCTGATACCGGTATCCACACACATAAGGTGTTTGCTGTACTGCACAAGCTGCGGCTGTTTGCCCGGGTTTTCAACCAATAAAAACATCAGGTCTTTTCCCATTTTCAATGTTTGCTGTACGCTTTGGCTGATCCTAACCTTAAAACTGTCTTCCACCTTCAGCCGGTCAACCACTACTTCAATTTCATGTATTTTGTACCGGTCGACCTGCATCTTCGGGACAAGATCCTTTATTTCACCGTCTACCCGCACTTTCACAAATCCTTTCTTGCGGATCTCCTCAAAGAGTTCACGGTAATGGCCTTTCCTTCCACGTACTACCGGCGCCAGTAAACTGATTTTTGCATCCGGGAATTTTTGAAAAATGTTTTGCACAATCTCTTCCTCACTAAACCGCTGCATTTTTTTCCCGGTTTCGTAGCTGAATGCCTCTCCGATTCTTGCATAGAGCAGTCTGAGAAAATCATAGATTTCCGTAACGGTTCCAACGGTTGAACGCGGATTCTTATTCGTGGTTTTCTGTTCGATAGAAATGACCGGACTTAAGCCGGAGATTTTATCAACATCCGGCCGTTCCATGTCGCCGATAAACTGACGGGCATAAGCGCTGAAACTTTCCATGTACCGGCGTTGGCCTTCATTGAAAATGGTATCAAATGCAAGGGAAGATTTGCCGCTTCCGCTCACGCCTGTAAAGACCACCATCTTATTTTTTGGAATGGATATATCGATGTTTTTCAGGTTGTGCTCTCTTGCACCAATCACTTCAATTTTATCTTCTTCATCTATCAACAGATCTTCTGATGTACTTTTGGACATAATTAACCTGCAAAATTAAAGTAAAAGCAAGCAATACAGATTCAGAAGCCGTAGGGAAGACAAGTAAAAAAAGTTAAAAAAATATTTGATTTTTTTTCAAAATACTTTTGCTTGTATCTAAAAAATAGCGACCTTTGCCGTCCGAAAAAATAAGTTTATGGCTAGAGTATGTCAGGTAACAGGAAAAAGGCCGGTTACGGGAAATAGTGTTTCACACTCCAACATCAAGACGAAGAGAAGATTTTTACCAAATCTGCAAACCAAGCGCTTCTACTTTGCAGAAGAAGATCGTTGGGTAAGTTTGAAACTGAGTACGAGTGCTATTCGCACGATCAATAAAAAAGGATTAGCAACCGTAATCGCTGAATTACGTGCTAAAGGCGAGAAAATCTAAATTAATTAAAAATAAATTCCTTAAACAATGGCAAAGAAAGGAAACAGGGTTCAGGTAATTATGGAATGTACCGAGCAAAAAAACAGTGGTGTACCGGGTACAAGCCGTTATATTACCGAAAAGAATAAAAAGAATACTCCTGAGAGATTGGAATTGAAGAAATACAATCCCAATCTGAAGAAAGTTACCGTTCACAAAGAAATTAAGTAATTTCAGGAAACACGATCGTTGTTTCCCCGAAATTTAAAAAACTATCATCATGGCAAAAGCAGCAAAAACCGCGATAAAGACCAAAGATCAGAAAGCCGCATCTGAAGCAAAAAACTGGACAAAGGTGATCAAAGCCGTTCGCAGTCCGAAAACCGGCGCTTATACTTTCAAAGAAGCTATTGTTCATAAGGACAAGGTGAAGGACTTTATTGCCGGAAAATAATTCGGTTTTCACTAACATTATCAAGCTGTACCGCCCCGCGGACGGCTTTTTGTGTTTTCGGAAACTTTTCACCGACTGATCGCTTCTAGTTTAAAACAACAGAATGAATGTACCGCCGCACATCATCCGTTTATTTTAAAATATCCTCCTTACATTTACAGCATGAGCTTTTTTGGAAAATTATTCGGAAAGAAAGAGAAAGAAAGTCTGGATGAAGGTTTGCAAAAAACCAAGGAAAACTTTCTGACGAAGATGACGAGAGCAGTTGCCGGTAAATCAACCGTTGATGAAGAACTGCTTGACGACCTGGAAGATGCCCTTATAGGTGCCGACGTTGGTTTAGACACTAC
>JAFAEW010000133.1 GCA_023423835.1 Bacteroidota bacterium
TACTTTGGCAACCCTGAGGCGGTCTGCATTTTCATGTTTTTCGCATTCCAAAACCTCTCCTGTTACCAGGCCTTTCAGCCCTCCCTTTATGCTTTCAAATTTTTCGAGCGACTCTACTTCCAATCCAATTGAAGTAAGAATTTTCGAAAGCTTTTCAGGCTCAACCTTTTCGGGCAAATATTCGCATAGCCAATTATAAGAAATTGTCATTTGTTGCTGATTAAAAAATAAGAAGTGCAAATATAAACAGATAAACGCAGGCGGAAAGAACCGAAATTTCGGATTCTAACAGCGCTTAGGAATGATCACCATAATTTTTCTGACAGTTTTCGCAATAGAAAGTTCTCCTGTTGGTTTTGCCCAAATGCCTTTTGATCAGCGGAAGATTACATCGCGGACAAACTTTTTTTGTGTGAGCCAGCCAGTGTTTCTTCAATACAAATTCTTTCTTCCACCTTAAAAAATCATAGCTGTAATTCACCGCTTCTTTGATCAGTTCAGAAAGTTTGGCCGGAGGCAGATCTTTTATTTTTGTTTGAGGATGAATATGTGTTCTGAATAACACCTCGTTTTTGATAATATTTCCCACGCCCGAAAAAACATTTTGATCGAGCAGTGCATCTGCCACAATCATTTCTGGATGTTCCTTGAGTTTTTTACGGGCTTTTTTTCCGTCCCAGGAGGGACTTAAAACGTCGGCTGAATAGTCATAAACTTCATCCGGATCTCCTTCCATAATTTGTACGGAACAGGCGTAGAAGTTAATTTGCCCGTTGTCAAACACGAGGGTAAGTCTTGGTGGCTTAGCTTTCGTTTCATCAATCAGATAAGATCCGAATAGCATGAAGTGAATTTTCACGTAAAAGTTATCGAAGCAGATTAAAAAATGCTTTCCCCAGCTTTTAAAATCATCCACCCGTTTGCGTTCCATTCTTTTAATGTCCATTCTGCTGTTTCCGGAAACGGCTAAAACCGTTTTCCCTTTAAAACGCATTACAGCTTCCTTCAAAATGACGATCGATGGTCCTTCAGGCATATCTCATCAAAACAAAACCTGCGCCAACGGTAAGATTGTTCAAAGGCATGCACTTTGTGATAACAGTAGAAAGCAGTTTGCACGATGATCAATCACCCCTTCATGTTTGCAACCGGAATCGAAAACAGTTATCCGAAAATAAAATTGCCCGGTGGAAAAATTTTCAGGGTCGATGAAATGGCAAAAACCGGCCATTATGAACATTGGCAAAAAGATTTTGAATTGGTGAAAGATCTCAACATCTTTTATTTGCGATACGGACCTCCATATTATAAAACACATCTCGCTCCCGGAAAATATGACTGGACGTTTAGCGATGACACTTTCCAGAAATTAAAGGAACTGCATATTACCCCGATCGTTGATCTCTGTCATTTTGGTATTCCTGATTGGTTGGGCGATTTTCAAAATCCGGAATTTCCCGAATTTTTTGCCGAATATGCGAAGGCGTTTGTTTACCGGTTTCCCTATCTGAAATATTTCACGCCGGTCAACGAAATTTTTATCGCGGCATCCTTCTCCGCTCAATATGGATGGTGGAATGAAATGCTGGCGAGCGACAAGGCTTTTGTAACGGCGATCAAACATCTTTGCAAGGCGAATGTACTTGCAATGCACGCTATTCTGGAAGTACAGCCAAATGCGATTTTTATTCAAAGTGAATCTTCAGAATACTTTCATCCCGGGAAACCGGAAGCGCAAACGATCGCGAATTTCTACAATGAAAAACGGTTTTTATCGCTCGACCTGATCTATGGTTATCCCCTTAATGTGCGGATGTATGAGTATCTGCTCGACAACGGAATGACGAGGGAAGAATATCATTGGTTTGCCGAACACCAGGTAACCGCAAATTGTATCATGGGAAATGATTATTATGTAACAAATGAACATCTTGTGCACGCAGACGGATCTACTGCTCCTTCGGGTGAGGTGTTTGGCTATTATGTCATTACCCATCAATATTACAGCCGGTACCATTTGCCGATCATGCATACTGAAACCAACCGGATAATGCCCGATTCTGTGGAATGGTTTTACAAACAGTGGGCAAATGTGCACCGGCTTCGCCAGGATGGAATTCCGATTTACGGATTTACCTGGTACAGCTTACTGCATCAGGTGGATTGGGATTCTGCCTTGCGGATTAATGCCGGAAATGTGAATGAATTAGGATTGTATGATCTGAACCGGAATATCATGCCCGTGGGCGAGGCTTACAAAACAATCATTCAACAGTGGAAAGAAGTGATTTTTAAGGAAACCTACGGATTGCACTTTTGAGTTGGCGGAATCAAAAAAGCCGGTTATAGAAATTAAAAAAGCCCGCGGTCAAATTAATTTGCTGTCGTAAAAACCGGTTAAGACAAAATCCCGACTGCCGCAATCTTTTAAAAACATTATTAACCCCTAAAAACTTCTTTATCCCCTCCGGTCTCCCTACTTTTGTTACTTAACAATAGAAAATCATGGTTGATGTTATTTTAGGATTGCAATGGGGCGATGAAGGAAAGGGCAAGATCGTGGATTATTTTGCGAACAATTATGATGTTGTAGCAAGATTTCAGGGTGGGCCAAATGCCGGACATACATTGTATGTTGATAAGAAGAAGATTGTTTTGCATCAGATTCCGAGTGGAATTTTTCATCAGAATAAAATCAATATTATCGGTAATGGTGTTGTGCTTGACCCTGTTACCCTAAAAAAAGAATGTGAGGCGGTGGCAGCCTTTGGAATTAATGTGAAGGAAAATCTTTTCATTTCCCACCGGACCAATCTGATCATTCCCACCCACCGGGCATTGGATAAAGCATCTGAAAAACAAAAGGGCGACAGCAAGATCGGTTCTACACTTAAGGGAATCGGGCCGGCTTATATGGATAAAACCGGCAGAAACGCTTTGCGGGTAGGCGATCTGCTCGACAAAAACTTTACTACAAATTATATTAAACTGCGTTTGAAACACCAGCGTCTGCTTGATAACTTTCATTTCATCGAAGACATTTCAGAAATGGAAGAAAACTTTTTTGAGGCAATAGAATTTTTGAAAACGCTCAACATCGTAAACGGTGAATATTTCATCAATCAAAAACTCGATGAAGGCAAAAAGGTATTGGCAGAAGGCGCACAGGGAAGCATGCTCGACATTGATTTCGGTACTTTTCCCTATGTAACTTCTTCGAGTACCGTATCAGCAGGTGTTTGTACCGGACTGGGAATTGCGCCGCAAAAAATCAATGAGGTGATGGGCGTTACAAAGGCCTATTGTACACGTGTGGGCAGTGGTCCCTTTCCAACAGAACTTGAGAACCAGACGGGGGAAGAATTAAGAAAAGCGGGAAATGAATTCGGCGCTACTACCGGCCGGCCAAGGCGTTGCGGATGGCTCGATCTTGTGGCATTGAAATATACAACCATGATCAATGGCGTAACGCAACTGATCATGACAAAGGTAGATGTGCTCGACAATTTTGAGGAATTGGAAACTGCCGTCGCCTACCGCGTGAATGGTGTGGAGACAAAAGAAGTTCCTTTTCAAATGGAAAAAGTAAAGATCGAACCGGTTTATAAGGGCTTTAAAGGCTGGCACAAAGATATTACGGGCATCAAGGAAAGCAGCGAGCTTCCTGCATCGATGACCACCTATATAGATTTCATCAATGACTATATCGGAGCGCCGGTCAAATTTGTTTCAAATGGGCCCGATCGCGAACAAATTATTAAAATATAGATAAGGAATCAATTGCAGTTTTTTATCTTTTTCGCATCATTTTTGGAGAAGAAAAAATCATTCATTGTAAATAAAAAAATAAGATTTTCAGGTCGCAAAAACGTATTGAAACCCTGATTGAAAAATATATTTGCAACAAAATTTATTATTGAACCTATTGAATTTAAAAGTTGATTATGGCAAAATCCAATAAAAGCAAATCAGCGAAAAGCACAAAAGGTGCATCCACAG
>JAFAEW010000117.1 GCA_023423835.1 Bacteroidota bacterium
TGGAAGCGGCACCGACCTGTTGATCCTTGGAACCTTTATTGATGGCGCCAGTTCGGTTAACGGCGTAAGTTTTTCAACGAACGCCACCTGGAAATTGGGACCGGATGCAACCTACATCAAAACCCGAAATTCCAGTGCGGCAAGCTACAGAGATGCCTATGAGGGAGGAATGTCGCAGATTCCCGCATCGGCCAACTGGATCATTCGATATACGGGTGAAAGCGATCTCAGTTTTACAACCATCAATACCTACTATCCTAATCTGACTTTCGAAAATTATTCTTCAGAAACGCATTACGAGATCAAACAACAATTTTCGGGTAGCAGCAGCTCTGTAGTTATAAAAGGCAATCTGGATATTGGCGGTTCGGGAAGTAATTCATTGACCGTGTATAATGAGAATACAAACAGTAATCCCATGCTGGTTTCGGGAAGTTGTGTGATCAGATCAAACAATATTTTTTCAAATAAAAAATCGCTGATCTCGGGAACCGGCCTTGAAGTAAAAGGGAACTTAACGGTCGATGGGACTTTAGCGGTGCTATCACCGCCTTCGATCCTGAAATTATCCGGATCGGAAACACAATTTCTCAGGGGAACCGGAACGATCACCATCGAAAATTTTTCTGCCGCTAATACTTCAGCAGGAATTGTTCTGGAAAAAGATCTGGAAATTCCGGGAAACCTCAACCTGCTTTCGTCCAGCTTATCCATCGGCAACAGCCATCTTTCCCTTGCCGGAAAGATCAATTACAGCGCCGGCAAATTATCAGGAGGAAACAACGCCGTCTTAAGCGTAAAAGGTTCGGGAACTTCAGTGGGAAATCTGATTTTTGAATCGAACGGTCAGTTGCTTGACAGTCTGATAATTGATCGAAACAGTACGAATGCGGCAGCGGCTGTAAGTCTCGCTTCAGATTTATCGTGCAACAATCTTTTATTAAAAAACGGCATCCTTACCACCGGCGAAAATCTGTTCACCTTCAACAATACCGGTATTTTACTTGCTCCTGCTCCGCAGGCTGAGGACTATAAAAGGAGCTATATCTGCCTGTGTGATTCATCCGGAGAAGTACCCGTCTTTGTTAAACCGTTTGCTGGACAAAGTGGCTTTAGAGTCAACAACTGCGGATTAAATACCTTTTTTCCCGTGGGTGTCGATTTCAATTCACCAAACAGAATGTGGATCAATAATACAGGCAATCCGGATCATCTTACAGTTGCGCTTGAGAAAGGAGACATTGGGGAAACAGGACTTCCGAGGGTAAACAGAATCTGGTATGTTTCACAGTCTGACACCTCAAAAAAGGTTTCCGCTGATATGAAACTCTATTTCACAAAAAGGGATTGGACAAAGGGGTTTCCTTCATTTCAGGATGAAATTGAACCGGGCTTTCTTTGGAGCGATGTCAGACTTGTTCAGAAAGATTACGACGATCCGAATTATATTGAAGCAGCGGTAGAATCGGACATCTGCAATTATATTAATCTGGTTTATGATGAGAAGGAGGTATTCGGCAAATTATCGATCGGCATAAGCCCTGATGCTTCGGGTGCAAAAAACGGAATTAACAGCTTCAACCGTTTTAGTGTATTGAACCTGAATGATATCATTTTGCCGTTGCGGTTTGGAAAATTAATATTGTCGACCTCCGCAAATGGCGTTCAGCTTCAATTTTCGGCTTTTGACCAGCAGGAAGTTGAAAACTTTGAAGTGCAGCGATCACCGGGTATTTCTCCCTTTATCGCCGTCGGGCAGATTAGAAATAACGGCGAAGCAACCGGAAATTATTCATTTATCGATCCCGATCCTTTAGAAGGGAAAAACTATTACCGCATCCGGGCAGTTGAAAAAGACGGAAAGGTTCATTTTAGTGAGATTGCAGAAATTTCTTCCTCCCATCGCCCACTGTTTTCATTAATCCCAAATCCTGTTACCGGACGGAACCTCACGGTAAGACTGAATGGAATTCCGGGAGGTAGCTGTTCATTTTCCATTTTCGATCTTACCGGAAGAATCGTCTTCAATGAAACAATCTGGCTTTCCGGCGGAACCGGAGAACAGCAATTCTATGTGCCGCAACTACATCCGGGAATATTTTTCGCTTCCATAAGGGGAAACAACTTCTTCCAGGTAATAAAATTTATTGCGAACTGACACACAAACTCGTTGCCCTTAGCCAGACATTTGTCAAAACTGGAAGTAGATAAATTGGCCGCCGTTGAAGACGCCCACCATAAGCAGTATTGTCAAAAGAACTACGTATCCTGTGTAGCGAATGACCACGTTTTCGTTGTTGATGACTTTAACTCTAGGGTAATATTCTTCAAAAAATTCAACCCCTACCAGAAAGGCGATTGCAAAAATATAATATCCGAAATTGACGGGCGGCTCCCCTTTAAAAATATGTCCGGGTTTTAGGGTAATCATGTCTCCCAGCATTGTAAACGCCTGGGAAACATCCGGTGCTCTGAAAAAAACAGCGATACCCACAAACATTAATAGGGTGAAAAAGACGCGCACAATGTTCTTCAACGGTCCCAGCAGAATATGGATTTTCTTTAAGACGGGATCGAGAATCTGTTCGCCCACCAAAAGAAATCCGTTCAGCACGCCCCAGATGACGAAGGTCCATGCCGCGCCATGCCAGAGACCGCTGACGGCGAATACAATGAAAATGTTCCGGGCGAGTTTCAATTTTCCTTTCCGGCTTCCGCCCAACGGGAAATAGAGATAATCTCTGAACCAGGTGGTAAGAGAAATGTGCCAGCGTTGCCATACTTCGCGGATACTTTTTGAAAAGAATGGGCGTCTAAAATTCGTCATCAGGTTGAAACCCATTACCCTTGCTGCCCCGATGGCAATATCAGAATAACCTGAAAAATCGCAATATATCTGAAACATGAAGAAGAAAGTGGCTACGATCATTGTAATACCGCTGTGAAACTGGTAATTGCCATAGACCGCGTCGATATAAATGGAAAGCCGGTCTGCAACCACGAGTTTCTTTATCAATCCCCACAGCATCAGCTTCAAACCCGACACGGCCCGGTCATAGTTGAAATGCTTTTTCTCATGAAACTGATGCAGAAGGTTTTGCGGCCTTTCGATCGGGCCTGCCACGAGCTGCGGATAAAACATTACATAAAGCGCATAAATTCCAAAATGGCGCTCCGGCTTCTGATGTCCGCGGTACACCTCAATTGTGTAGCTCATTGCCTGAAAAGTGTGAAAAGAAAGGCCCACGGGCAGCAATATCTTTAAGAACGGGATATGATTGTAATAATCAAAAACCCCAAGAAAATCGGTAAGGCTCTTATTGAAAAAATTGTAATACTTAAAAAATGCGAGAACACTGATATTCGCAATGAGAGAAAGGGTAAGCCATTTTTTGCGATTTTTTCCCTCGGCCTTCCCAATGTAAATGCCGGCAAAATAATCAACCACAATTGTAAAGCCGAGAATAAGAATATAGATCGGCAGAAAATACATGTAAAAGTAGCAACTCGCTGCGAGCAACAATCCCCACCGGTACTTATGCGGCAGGACGAAATACAGTATTGTAACGACAACAAAAAATGCGGCGAAAATGAGCGAATTGAAAACCATGGCAGCAGTTAGATAGGTGGTTCTTTAATTTTTTAACGGCAAGGGAATTCACTCCCTGAAAGAGTAAATATAACACCTCTTTAAATAATAAAAAATTTTACTACGTACTGGTATTCGCTCAAAGAACTTTTCCTACAATTACTAGCGGTTATTCGCTTTCAGCAAACTTTTTGAAATTGTTTAAGATTGCGAGCCAGCCGTTGCGCTGCATTTCGAGGCTGTTGGTCGATTCGGGTTCGAAGCGTTCTGATATTTTAGTTTGGCCATCATGGGGAATAAAATCAACCCTCACCTTTCGGCCATCTGCTATGGTATAGGAAATCGATTTATACAATTGCACATCGTCATAAACGCCTTGAAAATCAAACTGAAAACTGCCGTCTTTCGCCGCCATACGGCTAAGAAAGAAACCGCCGGGACGCAGGTCATTTTCCGCGTACGGCGTATGCCAATCATCAGAGGCGTTATTCCACTGTTTTATTTTGACGGGATCAGTCCAGCAATCCCATACTTTTTCTACCGGAGCATTTACAATGGTTTCGATCGTTATAGTGTTGTTGTTCTCCATGAGTAAAAGTTTTATCAGCTAAATTATTTAAAAAAAACGCAAAATGCTGCTTACAGAAGAGAAACCCTATAACAAATGTCGCGCTTTGATTTCAAGGTATTTATTGAGGGTTTCCACGCTCAGATTTTTTGGATCCGTATAAATGGTAAGGATCCCATTTTGATTTAATTCCTTTGCAATCAGTCGTTTTTCATATGCGATATTTTCAGCAATGGCGCGGGTATAAACTTCCTTCAGATTGCGACCCGGCTGCTCAATCAACTCAGACAGTCCGGTATTTTCGAAGAACACGGTTACGAGCAAATGATTTTCGGCTATCTTTTTGAGGAATGGCAATTGGCGGTTCATTCCGCTCAAAGATTCGAAATTGGTAAACAATACGATCAGGCTTCGCTGGCTGATTTTTCGTTTAATAAAAATGTACAATTGCTCAAAGTCACTTTCGAGATATCTCGTTTTTTGACTGTACAGCGCCTGCATAATCTTTTGCATCTGACCTTGTCTTTTATCCGCCGGCAAAAAACTTCCGATCTTCTCCGAAAAGGTGATCAGGCCTGCTTTGTCATCTTTTAATATCGCGATATTCGAAAGCACCAGGGTGGTATTTATGGCATAATCGAGCAGGCTCAGTCCATCAAAAGGCATCTTCATGTTCCGGCTTTTGTCGATGACACAGTAGATCTGCTGGCTCTTTTCATCCACATAATTGTTAACCATCAACTGATTCTTTCTCGCAGTAGCTTTCCAGTTTATGGTGCGATAATCATCGCCGGCTACGTACTCCTTAATCTGATCGAATTCAAGGCTGTGTCCCAGCTTTCTGACCTTCTTAAGGCCGGATTCGCTCAACCGGTTACTCATAGCCATCAACCTGTATTTTCGCATCTGCAGATAGGATGGATATACCGGAACAGAAACGGCACTTCCCTCCCTGAATCTTCTTGCAAGAAAACGGTAGGATGTTGAGGCATAGATTTGAATAAAACCAAACTCATAGACTCCCCGTTTTACCGGCCGAAGTTGGTAACGCAGGATCTTTTTATCCCGCTTTCCCATCTCAACCGCGAAACTCACGTCCCGTTTCTGAAACTGAAATGGAATCTCATCGATAACCGTGAGGTAAACGGGGAAAGAATAAAAACTTTCGATATATACCGAAACCTCATTTTCGTCTCCGTTACTCAACCGGTCAGCCATATTTCTCCCGGCGATGATTCCGGTTTTCTTACTGAATAATACGAGATAATCGTAGGTTAAAAGGATGGCAAAAATCAGAATCGCCAAAAATGGAAGCTCCCCTAAAAAAGGGAGAAAAAAACGAAACACAAACAAGAGGACACAGGAAATGCAACCCGCATAAAACCGGTTATTCAGGTAAAGATCTCCTATATATCTTCTTAAAAACAGTTTCATCCTCATGGCCAATCTATCGTGGCACTTCGGTTTTTTTGATCAATTCTGAAATGACTTCTTTCGGGTTTCCGCCTTCCATTTCTCTTTCCGGTGTTAGGATTATACGGTGACAAAGAACCGGATAAATTACACGCTGCACATCGTCGGGCGTAACATAATCTCTCCCGTTGATGACCGCAAACGCTTTTACCGCCTTCAAAACCGCAACCGAAGCCCTCGGGCTTGCGCCAAGGAAAAGCGAGCGGTTGTTTCTGGTTTCATAAACGAGGGAAGCAATGAAGCGTAACACCTTTTCTTCAATATAAATTTTATTTACAACCTCTCGGAAGGCAAGAATTTCTTCTTTGGAAACAACAGGCTGCGCTTCGACGCTGATGTTGTTTAATATGCCCTGATCGGCAAGTTGCAGGATTTTGACTTCCTCTTCATACGACGGATATCCAACTTCAATCTTAAACAAAAACCGGTCGAGCTGCGCTTCGGGAAGCCGATAGGTTCCTTCATGTTCAACAGGATTTTGGGTGGCGATTACCATAAACGGAAGCGGAACCGGATGCGTGATTCCATCGATCGTCACCTGTCTTTCTTCCATCACTTCAAACAACGCTGCCTGCGTTTTGGCCGGCGCCCTGTTGATCTCATCGATCAATACAATATTGCTGAACACAGGGCCTTTTTTGAAATTAAAGGAAGCGGTTTGCGGATTAAAAATGCTGGTTCCCGTTACATCGCTCGGCATAAGATCAGGCGTAAACTGCAGCCGTTTGAAGTCGGCGGAAATGCAATTTGCCATGAGTTTACTCACCAATGTCTTCGCAACGCCGGGAACACCTTCAATTAATACATGACCATCGCAGAGAAGAGCAGTAATCAATAGCTCCACCAATTGATCCTGACCGACGATTACCTTTGCAATCCCGCTTTTTAATTTTTCAACAGATTCCAATATCTGACCAACTTCATTCTTTATTTCCATGAATGGGCGATTTTGTTAGTTCGTAAAATTTATCCAATAAATGATTTAGATTTAAAAGCAGATCGTCGGTAACAACGGGTTGTGCTTTTGAACGGCTGATCGAGGCCAATATATCTTCTATTACTCCTGAAGGAACACCGGATCTTTTTTCCAGTAAAACCGGAAATTCCCGGCTTCCGAAGTTTAACAGTTTATAGCGTCTTCTTACAAATTCAAACCAATAATTTGATTTCTTTTGCGCAATCGCCTTGTTATCGTGTTGACTGAAATAGACGGCCGCAACCGTTTCTACAAAATCAAGGGATGCATTTTTTGGCGATTCAATTACAGGAATGATTCTTTGTTTTCTTTTAACCTCAAACAATACATAAATTAATAATCCGATGGCGGCGATGTACAACGCCCATCGCAAATACGGATCAGAAAGGAAAAAACGCAGGGGAGTCGAAGGACCTTCGCGTCCTGATTTATAATATTCATCCCAATAAATTGTGTTTACCGTCTCAGGCAGGTAAGACAAGGCTTTTGAAACATAATCGCTGTTGTTATTTTTCAAAAGAAAATAATTGCTAAAGGCAATCGGAGCAGCATGCCATAAAAAATATCCCTGTCCGAACCTGATCTTCAAAAAATTCGGGTCACCTTTTTCATTCGTTCCGAGCACCGTTACCGGAGAGGGCTTTCTGATGGAATCAAAAATAAAATCGATGGTTCCTTTCAAAAAAGTATAGCCCGAACCGGATTTTAATGCCGGATTTGTAAAATTTATGGAAGTGGAATCGGTGGTGGGAAAAGTCTTCGACGAACCAATATCCAATCCCAGTGAATCCAATAGTGCATTACCATCTGAAGAGGCGATGAAGGCAATGTTTCCCCGGCGTACAAAAGCGAATAATGCGTTCCGGTCGGTCTCACCCGGGTCAAATTCGTTTTCAATTAGAACGTAAGCCGCACTGGCAGGATGCTGATTTTCCAGATTGTTGTAAACCGGAACGCGAACATTTTTAATCTCACTGTTTGGAAAGAGGTCCTTTAGTTGATGAAACAGCAGGTATGTTCCAAAAGGATTCTTATCATCATTTTGAAGTGTTACATTCCATTCAAATTGCTTCGGTTTATAGTACTGCGATACCATGTACAGCAGCAGCATCAGAATGAAGAGGATAAAAAATATTTTGTTGCCTTTCCCCAATTTCAGATTGAATTTTTGAATGTTTGAAACTGCGCGTTTATTTCCTCAAAATCCTTTTCATCAATGTCTTTATTGCCATACCAGACGGCCTCAAATACGGCGGTTATTTTTTTAAATGCCTCCACCAAAGACGTATCTTTCAGTTCGTTGATATAAGTCCGGTTCGTTTTATTGATCTGCCACTCGATCAGCTTTTTGTCTGACAAAATTTTCAGAAGCTGCAGATACCATAATCTTACTGCAATGCGATAATTCATTGCTGCAACAGCTTCCGCCAACGACTGGTCGAAATCAATTTCATGAATATTTTCCTGTTCCACCGTATAGTTAATCTTCCCCGGATCGCGGGAAAATAAAGAGGCCCGGTTCATCTGCACTACCTTATAAAAAAACAAGGCTACGGCCAGCAACAGCAGTATCCAAAATATCGTTTTGAGCGTAATCCGGCCTGCCTCGGTTTTCATAATTTCATCGTACTTTTCCCAGATCCAGGCCCAAAACCGGTCCCAAAGCGAAGGCGGTTCCATAGCCTGCGTTTCGTACTGAAAGTTTTTGTTTTTTTTCAGATTGACGATTTCTTCTGCAATAAAATGCCGTTCTGCAACAACAGATGAATCTGCTGCGGAGCGCAATTGCGCACAAAGGGTGATGGAAAAAAAGATCAACCCTAACAACAGCAAACTTTTTATTGACGGAACCCATTTCATTAATCAGAATTCTTCGTTTTCATTAGAATCCGGAAGCCCGCCACCGCCGAATGAATCAATCCTTCTGCTTAAGCCCGTTGCTTCTTTCCTCTCAACAAGATTATAATAATTCATTCCTATCGCAATAAACAAAACGAGATAAAAAAGATATTGAATGATATTGAGGATCGATGTTACAACACCAATAGTTGTATCGACCTGCCGGGTAGAAAAATACGACAAAATACCGCCGATAAAACTCACTACCAATCCTACAGCGCCTGCGCTCACGATGACAATAAGATAGGCTACAAGGTAAACTCCGAAAGACATCCAGAAATTATCCTTCACCAGAGCAAAACAACGACTAATAGCATCAATAACGGAAACACGTTCGTTTACAATTACAAAGGGAAACGGCAATAACACAATAGCGAGATAAATTCCCGGAAGTAAACAAAAGATCAGCCCGATCATCACCATTAAAAACGCCAATATCCCGGTCAGAAAAACAGGCAAAAAGGAAGGTACTGCTCTGTTCCAAACCTCGGTTACAGAAGGCGATGCGCCGGTTTCGTCACTCAAACTCAGGTAGGCTGCCACAGTAGTTTGAATTACAGTATAGGTTACCAAACTAAGGGCCAGGACAACAAAGTAACTCGTTCCGAACAGACCGGAGACATCCTGTGTATAAGGGCCACCGCCTTCCATGTCGGAAAAGACCTGCTGAAAGATCAGGGTGAAATTTTTTTGCATCAGTCCGTTTAAGATAGCGGTAATAAGGATAAATATTCCGGCAATAAAAACGTAAGCTGTTACTAAAGGTTTAAATTCCTGTCTTATAAATTGGAAGCAGTCATTGAAATTTTCTCCAAAGTCACGGATTCTTCGGATTTGAATTTTTTGTTCAGCCATGAAGCAAAGTTTTCGTTTGGTGGTTGTGATAAAAATTGATTAGTATGTTGTTGAATTTTACGCTGTAACCTGCGCGGATAAATAATAAAATACCAGATTAGAAACGCAAGCGAAGCGCCGAGGATCGAAAAATTTACAGCGGCCGGCATGTCGGTATATCTTGTTACGAATCCCTCCAGAAAGGCTGCAATCACAAACAGGGGAATTAAACCCAGGACGATCTTGAGGCCGTCTTTTCCACCCCTCAAAAGTGATTGCATTCTGCTGTAAGTTCCCGGAAACAAAATACTGTTGCCTAAAATTAGTCCTGAGGCTCCGGCAACGATTATGCTCCACAATTCTATGGTTCCGTGAATGAAAACAACGCTGATAAATTTCAATCCCAGCCCTTTTGAGATGAAGTAATATTGAAAAGATCCCATCATCAGGCCATTGCGAAACAATAACCAGACACTTCCAAGCGATAGAAAAATTCCCAATACGTATCCAAGAAAGGAAACGTAAATATTGTTCATTGCAATCATGAAAAACATGGAAAATGAATCTGTTTGTTTATACACGCCAAAAGGGTCACCCTTTTCAATGTTGATGTTTGTCATGTTTACATAATCGTCTCCCAAAATCAGGCGCACGAAATTGTCGTCGTATTTCGCAGAAAGAGCACCCATCAGAGCAAACAGCAGGAAAAAAACGAAGGAAAATAAGAACTGTTTTTGGTATTTTCTAAATAACAGGGGAAGTTCAAACTGCCAAAACCAAAACAGTCTTCCTCTGTCTTCTTTTTTATTGCGGTAAATTTTCTGATGCAATTGCGCGGCTAATCCGTTTAAATAATTTGCGGTATTGGTTTTTGGATAAAAAGTGCGGGCATAGGAGAGGTCATCTGTGACTTCGATAAAATAACGGGCGAGGGTATCTGCGGGAATATCAGATCGCAAATCCGCTTCAATTTCCTTCCATTTTTCCCAATTCCTTCTCAAAAACTGCGCTTCCCGCATGCCTAAAATTAATTGCCCTAAAAATAAGTTTTATCTCAGTGATTAGTGAAAATAAAAATTATTTTTTCATCTTTGAATCTATGGCCTTTATTACCGTAACAACCCCTCAGAATATTGAAATTGAATATGAAATCGCAAGCATCGGCGACCGGATGCTTGCTTTTATTATCGACTTCTTTCTGATTGCCGCCTACTTTTTTATCTGCATGACCGTATTTGGCGTTTTCGATTCCGGATCTACTCTTGCAGTAATCCTGATTCTGATACCCGCATTTTTTTACAGCCTATGGAACGAGGTATTTTTCAACGGTCAATCTGTGGGAAAAAGGATCATGTACATTAAGGTGATAAGTCTGAACGGAAATGCAGCAAGCTTTTCACAATACCTTCTGAGATGGATGTTCCGGCTGGTAGATCTTTGGATTTTCAGTTTTGTCGTTGGAATCGTTGCAATGGCAATCAGCGTGAAACACCAGCGGATTGGAGATCTCATTGCGGGAACAACGCTGGTGAAAACCCAGCCCAAATTTAAATCTGCACAAACCATTTTCGAACCCGCAGAAATTGAAAACTATGTGCCTGCCTATCCCGAAGTAATTCATTTGTCTGATCGGGATATGCAACTGATAAAAGAGGTTATCATAAATATTCAAAAACATCATACGCTGCACCTCGGATGGGAAATGCAGGCAAAAGTTGAACAGGTTTTGGGCATCAAGAGCCGGCAGCACGAACCAATCGATTTTTTATATGCTGTACTGAAAGACTACAACCACCTGACAGCGCAACTATAATTTTTCGAGACACGAACGCAGACTGTCCTCCCAGTTTTTCAAATCAATCTGGTAATCATTTTTAATTTTCTCTTTGCTCAAAACCGAAAATTGGGGACGTTTCGCGGCGGTTGGATATTGACTCGTTGCAACAGGATGAACGTTGCAGGAAAAAGATTTTACAGCGGCAATTTTATCGGCAAACTCAAACCAACTGATTTTTCCCAAATTACTGTAATGATAAATTCCCGGCCTGAAATAGATTTTTTTATTAAAATCATTCCTCACAATTTTCAAAATCGTTTCTGCCAGATCCTTTGCAGACGTCGGAGATCCAAACTGGTCATTTACAACATTCAGGTCAGAACGTTCATTCATCAGCCTGACCATTGTTTTCACGAAATTGTTGCCATATTTTCCATATACCCAGGAGGTGCGAATGATGAGCGTTTCGGGATTGTTGATCAGAGCGAGCTTTTCCCCTTCGCGTTTTGAAAATCCGTAATAGTTAACAGGATTCGTTTCATCGGTTTCCAGATAGGCGTTAGGGGAATTTCCATCAAACACATAATCGGTAGATATATGAATAAGTTTTGTTTGATAGAGTTTGCAATAGTTTGCTATGTCGCCTACGGCCGTTGCGTTGATGAGAAAAGCCGTTTCTCTGTCAGATTCTGCCTTATCCACTGCTGTATAGGCAGCGGTATTGATAAAGTATTGAGGGCGATAGCTTTCAAATGCTTTGTCAACGGCGGTTGTATCGGTAATATCCAGATCCGACCGATCCAGAAAAATGAGATTAAGTTCCTGAAAATTCTTTTCAATTTCCTGAAGTTCCAGGCCCAGTTGGCCATTTTTTCCCGTGATAAGAACGGTCGGTCTATTCATTTCAGCAGCTTTGGTACAACTATTTTTTCACAAATTCCTTCGGCAATTTATACAATTCTTCTTTCGGAAGGGATTTGAAGTATTCGTAAGTTCTTTTCAAACCTTCGGTCCGATCGATCCTGGGCTCCCAGCCTAGGATCGACTTTGCTTTATCTATGTTGGGCTGTCTTTGTTTCGGGTCATCTACCGGCAGCGGTTTATAAACGATCTTTACATCAGCGCCCGTTAGTTTCAACACTTCTTCTGCAAAATCTTTCAGCGAAATTTCAACCGGATTTCCAATGTTTACCGGCATCGCATAATCGCTCATCAGCAAACGATAAATGCCTTCAATGAGATCATCCACATAACAAAACGAACGGGTTTGACTTCCATCGCCAAAAACCGTGAGATCCTCTCCCCTGAGTGCCTGACCAATAAAGGCAGGAAGCGCTCTTCCATCGTTCAACCGCATTCTCGGACCGTAAGTATTGAATATCCTCACAATTCTGGTTTCCAGGCCGTGAAAAGTGTGATAGGCCATTGTAATTGCTTCCTGAAAACGTTTTGCTTCATCATAAACACCACGGGGACCTACCGGATTTACATTTCCCCAATATTCTTCTGTCTGCGGATGAACGAGCGGATCGCCGTACACTTCGCTCGTAGAAGCAACCAAAATCCGGGCGTTTTTCGAACGGGCCAAACCGAGACAGTTGTGGGTTCCGAGAGAACCAACTTTCAGCGTCTGGATCGGAATTTTCAAATAATCGATCGGACTTGCGGGGGAAGCGAAATGAAGAATATAATCGAGTTCGCCCGGCACGTGAATGAATTTCGAAACATCGTGATGATAAAAGTCGAAAGCTTCAAGCGGAAACAGGTGCTCGATATTTCTGATGTCGCCGGTAATAAGATTATCCATCCCTATTACATGAAATCCTTCCTTAATAAATCTGTCGCACAAATGAGATCCGAGAAATCCTGCCGCACCTGTTATTAAAACACGTTTTTTTGCCATTGTTTGGTTGCTTTATTTGTTGATGAAGTCCAATACGTTTTTGATGATGAAATTCAATTGCTCTTCCTCAAATTCAGTATGGATGGGAAGTGAGATCACCCGTTCGGTCAACCAATCTGTTACTGCAAGATCGTGTTCTGTAGTTCCAATTCCCTCAAACATCTTCTGCCGGTGACCGGGTACGGGATAATAAATCATGGAAGGAATATTTTTCGATGCGAGGTATTGATTCAGTCCATCTCTGTCAATCCCATTCAAAATCAACGTATATTGGTGAAATACGTGTTTGCAATAGGGAGCGCGGTAAGGTGTAATAATCCTATGATTTCCGGCAAACGCGGCGTCGTAATGATCGGCCACCTTTCTTCTTGCGGCGATGTAATCATCGAGCAAGGGTAATTTGATATTTAAAATAGCCGCCTGCATGGTATCGAGTCTGGAATTGCAGCCCACGAGGTCGTGATAATATCTTTTGCTTTGACCATGATTGGCGATCATCTTCAGTTTTCTGGCCAGTTCATCATCGTTGGTAAATAGCGCGCCGCCGTCGCCATAAGCGCCAAGGTTTTTTGAAGGAAAGAAGGAAGTGGTTCCGATGGTACCAATCGTGCCTGTTTTTTTCGTTGTTCCATCACTGAAATGATAATCTCCACCGATTGCCTGGGCGTTGTCTTCAATTACAAACAAATTGTGTTCTTCCGCAATTTTCATGATCTCTTCCATCGGCGCCGCCTGTCCGTACAAATGCACGGGCACAATTGCCTTTGTTTTTGGAGTGATGGCTTTCCGAATGGCGTCGGGATCGATACAAAAGGTCTTTTTATCCACGTCCACAAAAACCGGTTTCAGTTTAAGCAAGGCTACCACTTCGGTAGTGGCGATGTAGGTAAATGAAGGCGTAATAACTTCATCACCCGGCTGTAATCCCAATCCCATCATCGCAATCTGAAGTGCATCGGTGCCATTGGCGCAAGGAATTACGTGCTTAATATTTAGATAACCGGCAAGATTTTCTGCAAAGACTTCAACCGGTTTTCCATTTATAAAGGCAGCGGATTCCATTACATCTATCACCGCAGCATCAACCTGATCTTTGATCTTTTGATATTGCGTTTTCAAATCCACCATTTGAATAGGCTTCATACTCAAAATTTAATGGCGGCAAAACTATGAAAAACATTTCCAAAATCTCATCCGGATGAAAAATGTCGTGCGTATTATACAGAAACAAATAATCGTCTTATTTTTAGGCTATGCAAAAAAGAACGATTTTCTCACTGATCCTGATTTCCACCTTTTCTATCTTTAATCTTCCCTCATTCTCCCAAAAAATCCGCCTGCTTGATTCCATGTCCGGCATTTCTTTGAGAGGATTATCCGTTGTAGACGACGGCGTTTTTTGGGCAAGTGGAAGCAAAGGAACAGTGGCAAGGTCAGTAGATGCCGGCAAATCAATCGCATGGATGAAAGTTAAAGGATTCGAGGAAAGGGATTTCCGTGACATTGAAGCCTTCGATCCCGAAACGGCAATAATTATGGCCGTGGATGAACCGGCTGTTATTTTGAAAACCTCAGACGGAGGAAAAAACTGGAGAAAGGTATTCGATGACAGTACAAAAGGAATGTTTTTAGATGCCATGTATTTTTCCGGTAACCGCGGAATCGTTATTGGAGATCCGGTTGACGACACTTTTTTCATCGCACAAACCGATGACGGCGGTGAGCATTGGAAGACCAATTCCCAAAAAAATCAGTTTACAACGGCTATGAAAGGCGAAGCTTTTTTTGCAGCAAGCGGAGGAAATATTCTGTTGTATAATAGCGGGGGGCAGACAAGCCCGGTTTATGTTTCCGGAGGAGAAGTAAGCCGCATTTTCTGGGAGGGCGGCGTTGTAAAAGTTCTTCCGTTATCACAGGGAAAAAATTCAACCGGTGCCAATGCAATTGCTGTCTATAACAATAAAGGAATTGTGGTAGGAGGCGATTTTTCGAACGATTCAATTGCAACCGGCAATTGTGTTTTATTGGATTTTACCGCAAATGACATTCATTTTTCAAAGCCGAAAATTGCGCCTTCAGGCTATAAAAGTTCCGTAGCGTATATAACTTCTGACAATCTGATAAGCTGTGGAACCTCGGGAGTTGATCTTTCCGCTGACGGAGGAAACCAATGGCGGAAAATATCCGGGCAAAGTTTTCATGTTGTACGAAAAGCCAGGAATGGCAACAAAGTTTTCCTGGCGGGAAGTAAGGGAAGGATAGCCGTTTTAGAATAAATTTGGCCACATTTCGGTCTAAATCCGCCTTTACATCCTTTCCGGAACCTGGATGCCCAATAAGTTCATCGTCTTTTTAATCGTTGCGGCAGTAAGTCTCGAGATTGCCAGCCGAAGTTTTTTCTTTTCTTCTGTTTCGGCATTTGCAATGGAGTGTTCGGCGTAAAACGAGTTGAATGTTTTCGCAAGATTGAATACATAGATGGCCAGTTTAGACGGATCGAAGGCATTTGCCGCTTCGCTCAATTCGAATCCAAACTGTTCGAGCTGAATGATTAACGTTTTTTCGAGTGGAAGCAGATCGCCGGTAAGAGGCGAATCGATGGAAACTGCGCCTCCCTCCTTCCTTAAAACACTACGGATACGCGCGTAAGTATATTGCACAAACGGTCCCGTAAAACCGTGAAAATCAATGCTTTCCTGCGGATTAAAGACGATCTTCTTCTTCGGATCCACACGCAACAAAAAGAATTTTAAGGCACCGAGACCGATTGTTTTATAAAGCACTTTCAACTCGTCTTCAGAAAAATCTTTCACCTTACCCAGTTCGGCGGTTTTTTCTGCTGCAATCCGCATCATCTGCTCTACCAGATCATCGGCATCAACCACAGTTCCTTCCCGGCTTTTCATCTTTCCGGATGGCAATTCCACCATCCCATAAGAAAGGTGATAAATTCCGTTTGCCGACGGAAGGTTCAACTTTTGCGCAATCAACTTAAGCACTTTGAAATGGTAATTTTGTTCATCGCCTACCACATAAATACTTTTTCCGGCCCGGAATTCTTCATATTTCTGGATGATGAGGCCAATGTCTTGCGTAATATAAACAGAAGTTCCATCTTTTCTTCTTACGATCTTTTCATCCAATCCATCTTCCGTGAGATCAATCCAGACGCTGTTATCCTCTTTCTGATAGAACACGCCCTTTTTCAAACCTTCATCCACAATATCCTTTCCCAAAAGATAGGTCTGGCTTTCGTAATAGGTTTTATCAAAATCACTTCCGATAGTTCTGTAGGTTTGTTCGAATCCCTCATAAACCCAGCCATTCATCTTATTCCACAAAGCCATGACATCCGGATCTCCCGCCTCCCAATCGCGAAGCATCTGCTGCGCCTGCATCATGATAGGCGATTCTTTTTCCGCTTCTTCCTTCGAAAGTCCCCTTGCCACTAACAGATCGACTTCCTTCTTATATTGTTCATTGAAAAGCACATAATAGTCGCCCACAAAATGGTCGCCTTTTTTACCGGTATCTGCAGGGGTAGCGCCGTTTGCAAACCATTTCCACGCAATCATACTTTTGCAAATGTGGATACCGCGATCGTTGATGATGCTCGATTTGATCACTTCATTACCCGTGGTTTTCAGGGTTTCAGCGATACTCCATCCGAGAAAGTTATTTCGCAAATGACCTAAATGCAATGGCTTATTGGTATTGGGAGAAGAATATTCAACCATCACCTTTTCTCCGGTTGAAGGCATCAGACCCGGATCCTCTGAGAGGTGATTATTCTGCAAAAATCCTTTCCAGAATTCTGGTGAGACCTGAAGATTCAGAAATCCCTTAATCACATTATAAGATTCAATAAGGCCGGGATAGCTTTCCAAAAAAGCTTTTCCAATCTCATCACCCGCCTGCTGCGGTGTTCGCTTCAATTGCCGGATGATGCCAAATAAAACCACCGTATAATCACCTTCAAACTCGGGTTTGGTAAGGTTTACGGTGATGTCTGAAAACGCGAGATCTACATTATAGAGCGATTTAATTACTTTGGCCGTACATTCTTTTATATAGGAAACGATGTTCATCACTTATATTATTGCTGCAAAAATAACGTTCACCGGTGGTATAACACGGGCACGTTATAATTTTGAAAATTCTTTAATCCGAGTGATCAATTCATTTTACTTTCGCTTCGCATGTATCAGGCGCATTTTTGGCTCAAAGAAACGATTCTGAAGGTGGTTGATTTTTTTTATCCGCCGTTCCGGAAGTTCATTCCGCAGCAAACATTCAGATATGCAGCCTGTGGCGGCGCCAACATGTGTTTGAACATTCTGATATTCTACATAACCTTTCACTTCATTTTGCATGAAGAAATTGTGCACACTCCTTTAATCTCCATCAGCCCGCACATTGCAGCCTACATCATCGCGTTTTTCTTTACATTTCCGATTGGATTTTATTTAAGCATGTTTGTGGTTTTTCCTGCTTCTTCGCTGCGCAGGAGAATCCAGTTGTTTCGCTATTTTGTGGTGACCTTGATCTGTATTTTTCTGAATTATTTTTTCTTGAAACTTTTTGTCGACTACCTTGATTTTTATCCTACGCCATCGCTTATTCTCACCACCATTCTGGTGGTTACTTTCAGCTATTTTTCCCAACGGCATTTTTCATTCCGAAAGAAACGTCAGATGATATAAAAAAAGGTTGTTCACGAATGAACAACCTTTGCTGCTTTATCACAGCTTTACTAAAAAAACGAAGCCATTTAATTCAAAACGGTCACATTAACGCGTCCGGTAAGTTTTCCATCCTGTTCGATGGTAACATAATATTGACCTGTTTTCAATTCAGCTGCTCTGGAAAGCGTATAGGTTTGTGATCCTTTTACCAGCCGGCCTGCATTATAAACCTGTAAGGCAGCACCGGAACGGTTGTAAACCTTGATCACAATATTTCCATCAGACTTCAAATCAAATTTTACCTGAGCCACGGTACCGTGGATCGGATTCGGATAAACGGAAATGAGCTGGTTGGATTCGGTATTAGCAATCGCATTGAAAGCAGGGCTTCCCACACCTACTGCATACCAGGCATTTTTCACCTGTGCCACTTCGTTGGAAGAAGCTCCGTAAAGGTCAGTGGCTGCGTTGATGCTGGCTGTTCTCCAATCAGCATATTTTGAGGTAGGCGTGAGATAAACGGTTTGTGTGCGATACATTATCTGCTGTGCTTTATCTAAGCCGATTCCTTGTACATTGTAGGAATTTCCAAGGTCATTAACCCCTGATTTTCCTTCAACTAAAACATAATACATGAAGTTACCTACACCACTTAAAACGTGCACATCGGCATTGCTCTTCCAGTATTGACCGCCATAACAGTCGGGTTGCTGATAAGCTTTTGGATTACTCATATCACGGATAAACCAGTTCATATCATTGCTCAGGCGCCAGTCGATATCGTCGGGCTTAGCAAAAAACTGCACATTCTTTCCCATGATGTCGCTAAGGCTTTCGTTCATACCGCCACTTTCGCCGCTATACACCAGGTCGCAGGTATATTCCGTAACACCGTGGGTTAACTCATGGCCGGTAACATCAATACCGGTAACACCATTTTGAGAGCCTGAACGTTTACCATAGTTCATGGCATTTCCATCCCATCCTGCATTATCTCTATAAAGGAATCCACCTTTATTCACATAACTATAAAGCGCCATACCTTTATCATCAATGCTGTTTCTGTTGAACGTTGCCTTGTAATAATCGTAGGTTTTTGAAACACCCCAATGGGCGTCCAAACCGTTTTGTTCAGGCGTAGTAAGCTTCCAGTTTCTCGAATTGTTGGTAAAATCTTCTTTTCCTTTTGCCTGAAGTGTGATGATACCATCTCCTCTGGTATAATCTCTCAGCCGGAAGGAATTTTTACCCGTTTTTTCAGTGTAGATAAGCTGCTGCCCGCTGTACAGTGTAAAGGCCCGCGCCGCCACGTCAGTAGTGTGAATCCTGTCTTCCTTACCTACAATATTTCCGTTGGATACATTTACAAAATAAAAGGCACGGCTTTCAGGTTCGGCAGCATAAACGTCAATCTTATAAGTCAATTCCATTTTCACGGCGTTGATATCATCGCCATTATAATACCACACCTTTTCTACTTTCGGGAAAAGCGTTGCTTTTGCATTTTTCATTTGCTCTTTAAACCTTGCTTCCATATCAGCGTCCTGCCACATGTATTTTGAAGCGCCCACATGCTTTATCGCTTTTTGAATCGCATCATTGGCAGAAATCATTTTGAAGGAGGAAACGGACGGCATCGAAGCCGGGAATTCCGTAATAACATCTCCGGTAACGGCTACCAGTTTGCCTCCTTTAACATGGGCAATCAACATCGAATTTTCAATGGGAACGCCTTCAAAAGTTTGAATAAAACGATAGTGCGTATAGCCAAGATTATCGTTCTGCGATCCGATTAATTTCAAGTCTGAACGGCTGTCTAATCCCAAAACCGTTCTGGCATTGTTTGCAGAAAACGAAACCTGATCGCGAGCCGGAATTTCAGTAAACTGTTTTGAAACGCCGTTTTCGCCTTTCATCAATCTTGTGAGATTGTTTTGAGAATAGGCCTGAGATAAAGCAAACAACAAGCCCAGAGTGAGTACCCTTTTTTTCATTTTTTTTGTTTGAAAGTGAATAAATAAAAAACCTTTTTAATCAGTCGACCGGTCAATAATAAAAAGGTGGCAGTTTTTCAATTAATTAAGGTGATGTCTTTCAAAACTTTTGGTTGATTGAGAGTTTAAAAGTAATGAACTGTGCCGTAATTCAAAAAATTATTTTATGCCCTTTAAAACTTTTTCTGCCTATAACCCACTGAAAAAAATTTCCAGTTTTTGTATCCCAATGAAGCGTTTAGTCTTCCAGGTGCCATTCTCCGACGCTTGGTTTCACAGATAGCGGGTAAAGCTTACCTTTGAAAAAACTTTTTTCATGCAAAGAGATAAGGAGGTATTTGACCTCATTCACAAAGAACTTGAAAGACAAAGACACGGGATTGAATTGATTGCCTCAGAAAATTTCGTCAGTTTTCAGGTAATGCAATCCATGGGAAATGTGATGACCAATAAGTATGCAGAAGGATATCCGGGAAGGCGTTATTATGGCGGATGTGAAATCGTTGACCAGTCAGAACAACTTGCCATTGACCGGTTGAAAAAGGTTTTTAATGTGGAATATGCCAATGTGCAGCCG
>JAFAEW010000037.1 GCA_023423835.1 Bacteroidota bacterium
GTTGCCGACTTCATTGGCAGTACCTCTCAACTGCTTGATTACGTAGCAAAAAATGATACGCCTGCATTTATAGTAGCAACGGAGACAGGCATTCTGCACCAAATGCAAAAACGAGCCCCTTCCAAGACGTTTATTCCAGCTCCGCCTGATAATAGCTGCGCTTGCAATAATTGTCCTCACATGAAGCTTAATACGCTGGAAAAGGTATATCTCTGTTTAAAGTATGAACTGCCTGAAATCATAATGGCGGAAGATGTTCGCATCGCTGCCTTAAAACCGATCGAACGGATGTTGGATATCAGCAGAAAGGCAGGGCTGGTAAAATAGGGCATCTGAAATAAATATTAATAATTTATCTAATATTAAAATCTTCCTCTTTTAGTTCTCTTAAGACTTGCATGTCACCGTTTTTGTAAAGCTTGTACATTTCCTGAATATAAAACCCAAATTCAAGGTCATTAAGATTTACCAGAAATTCGTAAGGGGGTCGGGCCACTATCATGAAGCTGTCCAGGGACACTCCTTTAAGCGGGGTTAGTTTTTGTACGAGGAATTTCGTAAAACGGTGATTGATGTATTTTTCTTCCTCCTCCCTGATCAACCGGTCCTGGAAAGTTTGCATTTGCCTGTTTCTTCTGAATCTGAACATGTTGATAAGCTCAGCAAGATCAATTCCAACGGTTACACTACCGGGAACATAGGTTGAGGGAGAGGCGGACGACAATTTGATGCCGGGCTTTTTATAGTTGAATATTTTCGCATATTCCTCACGGTTTTGGATAGAATCTGCAGTATAACTCCTATTTTGGACTCTCACTTCAGGAAGCCAGTTTGAATTTACATAAATAGCGATTTCGAAATTTGAAATATCTGAAATCGTATCTACGGGAAATCTCTGCGTGCTCTTACCGAGGTAGGTGAAAAAGACTGAATCATTTGGGATTATTTGCAGGATAAATCTTCCCAGGCTGTCGGTCGTTGATTGTCCTCCCGATGTTGTTTGTGCCATCACTCCTTCAACAGGATGACGATTGAAGTTGTCGTAAACGATACCTTTCAGCTGTTTCTGAGAAAATAGTTGCAGGGAAATTATTAGAAATAAGCAAAGCAATAGTCCTTTCAAACCTGATATTTATTTGTAATATTAAGGATAAGAAAACGAATAAAATGGAAGATTTGGTTAAACTTCCAGCCGTAGTTAACCTGTCTCCCGCATTCGGTTATCGTCCCATATAGACCATTAGTATCTGGACGTCGCTCGGATTTACACCGCTGATTCTGCTTGCCTGCCCGATTGTTCTTGGCTTTACCTTTTTAAATTTTTGTAAAGCCTCAGAGCTGATGGCTGAAATTTTATCGTAATTGAAGCTGTCCGGAATTACGAGATCTTCGAGCACTGAAAGTTTTATGACCATTTCTTGTTCCTTTTCGATATACCGTTCATACTTTACCTGAATTTCGGCTTGCTGTAATTGATCAAAACTGAAACTTCTGGTTTCTTGTTCCAGAATTTCTGAAAGGGGCAGTAACTGCCGGATGTCAATGTTTGGTCTTAGTAATATCTGTAAAGCCTTTTGTTTTCCGGAGATCGGGGATGAACCGATCGTATTCAAAAAGGGATTCACCTGAGACGGGTCGAAATAAGTATTATTGAGGATCGATTTTATCTTTTCAACGGCTCTTTGTTTGTCTTCAACCTTTTGCATCCTTTCATGATCAGCCAGACCCAGCTGATGGCTGAGCGGCGTTAGTCTCAGGTCTGCGTTATCCTGTCGAAGAAGGGTACGAAATTCTGCCCTGCTTGTAAACATTCTATAGGGCTCATCTGTTCCTTTACTGATAAGGTCATCGATCAAAACACCGATATAGGCATCGCTTCTCTTAAGGATCACGGGATCGAGTTCGTTAATGAGTTGATGCGCGTTGATACCCGCCATAATTCCCTGGCAGGCCGCCTCTTCATATCCCGTGGTGCCGTTGACCTGTCCCGCGAAGAACAAATTATGTATCCCTTTGGTTTCGAGTGTGTGTTTAAGTTGGGTAGGAGGAAAATAATCGTATTCAATGGCATAACCCGGTCTGAACATTCGTGCATTTTCAAAACCCGGAATTTTTTTCATTGCTTCAAACTGTACTTCTTCGGGAAGGGACGTTGAAAAACCGTTTACGTAAATCTCCAACGTATGAAATCCTTCCGGTTCAACAAAAATCTGATGCCTGTCACGGCCTGAAAACCGGTTAATTTTATCTTCGATACTCGGACAATACCTCGGTCCCACCCCATCAATCCTTCCCGCATACATTGGGCTTCGATCAAATCCTGTTTTCAATATCTCATGCACTTCCGGATTGGTGAAGGTGATGAAGCAACTCCGTTGATCCTTCGCTTTAAGCCTTGGTATTTCGAGATAGGAAAAGCCTGTTATTTCTTCGTCCCCTTTTTGTTCTTCCATTTTCGAATAGTTGAGACTTCTGCCATCCACTCGCGGAGGCGTTCCGGTTTTTAGCCTGTCGCTTTCGAATCCTAAGGAAACAAGTTGTTCGGTAATGCCGGTTGCAGCCTTCTCCGCCATTCTACCGCCACCAAATTGTTGTTCTCCCACATGAATAATGCCGTTCAGGAAGGTTCCGTTAGTTAAAACCACCGCTTTTCCTTCAATCTGGTGTCCCATTCCCGTGATCACACCGGTTGCGCGGTCATTTTTCACGAGAATACCTTTAACCATGTCCTGGTAAAAGTGAATGTTTTTATTTTCCTCGAGTAATTCACGCCATGTGGCAGAAAATAGCATCCGGTCGCTCTGCGCCCTTGGACTCCACATCGCAGGTCCTTTACTTTTATTCAGCATCCGGAATTGAATCATGCTTTTATCCGTGACAATACCACTCAATCCACCGAGTGCATCTATTTCTCTCACGATTTGACCTTTCGCAATACCTCCCATTGCCGGATTGCAACTCATTTGTGCAATCGTTTGCAAATTCATGGTTACCAAAAGTACTTTACTTCCCATATTGGCTGCTGCGGCTGCCGCTTCACAACCAGCATGGCCTGCGCCTACTACTATCACATCATAAACCGGGAACAATCCTTTATTCATGCCGCGAAGTTATTTTAGAAATGAAAATGGAGGTGAGGTTTGGCGTTTTTTTAATTTTTTGACATATGGATGTGTTCCACGTGAAACGGTTTGCTTGATTTAGCTGCGCGGTTTTGTTTCACGTGAAACATTTTCCTGAAACAAGGAAATGTATTGGTTTTCCTTCGTTCTCATTTCTCTAATGTCGTTTTCAAGATGATCGTCAAATCCACACAAATGAAGTGCTCCATGAAAGATGACCCGGAGAAGTTCGGTTTTAAATTTTTCGCGGTGTAAGCTGGCGTTTTCGCGAACGCGATCGAGACTGATGTAAATTTCCGCTTCGACCGGTTGTTTTTCCTCATGAAGTGGAAAGGTTAATATGTCTGTATAGTAATCGTGGTTTAGGGCAGACCTGTTTAGTTGAAGCAGGTATTCATCCGAACAAAAAATATAATCGAGCCGTCTTAATTGAGTTTTCTCGAGTTGAAACAGATTGTTAATGAAGTCTTTCAGCTTGTTTTTTTGTTCAAAGCGAAATATTCTATCTTCTGAATGAAAATATACTTTTTGCACCGTTCTGTTTTACTTCCAAAATTCGTAAATAATATCAGGTTTAACCGACTATATTTGAATTTTGAAATATGAGGAGATTATCACAAATAGAAGTTGGGAAAAAGGTGGTGATTCATTCGTTTGAGAGCGACGACCTTTTTATAAAGCTGATGGAGATGGGATGTGTTCCCGGGGAAGTGGTTTTTATTCGCACAAAAGCGCCGCTTGGTGATCCAATCTCAATTATCGTAGCCGGATATAACCTGAGTCTCAGGTTAAATGAAGCTGATCATATATTCGTTGAAGAAATAGAAGTGCCGGTTTAATCATGGAGATCGGATTATATTTCGGTTCGTTTAATCCCATTCATATCGGTCATTTGATCATTGCAAGTCATGTTTGTAATAAAACTCCCGTTGGAAAGGTATGGTTCGTGGTTTCGCCGCAAAATCCGTTTAAAAATTCTTCCCAGTTGCTGAATGAATACGACCGTTTGCACCTTGTGAATCTGGCGCTCGAGGACGATCCCCGGTTTCAGTCCACTAATATTGAATTTTCACTTCCGCGTCCCTCCTACACAATTGATACGCTGATTTACCTTGAAGAGAAATTTCCGCAACACAAATTCTCTCTTGTTATGGGATCGGACAGCTGGCAGAATTTTAAATCCTGGAAAAATTATGATCAGATTCTCAAGGTCTATAGAGTTACCGTTTATGAACGGCCCGGTTTTCCCGTAAAAACCCCTCATGAAAACCTGGTAGTCTTAAAAGACGCTCCTTTATTGCAGATATCTGCCTCATACATAAGAAGCCTGTTGAAAGAGAAGAAGTCCGTACGCTACCTGGTTCCTCCAAAAGTGGAAGAGGAAATTCTCAACAGTGGTTACTTTCAGTAGTAGTCAAAAAACTACCCCGAGAATAAGGCAGGCGAGCACAATGTAAGGGGGCCTTAATTTCGTATAAGTAAGGAGTAAAAACACGCCGATAACCACAAGAATGTTTATATACGGCAATAGGGTTTGATCAAGGATATCAAAGGAAATGTCTTTCATTAAAAATAAGGTGGCGCCGATCATGATTCCTACGACCGCGGCATTAATTCCCTCGAGCGAGCGGAATACAATTGCATACCGTTTTATATTTTGCCAGACCGGGAAAAAGAATAACACGAGCAGCGCACTAGGTAAGAAAATGCCGACCGATGCAATCAATATTCCTAAAAGCTGCATCTGGGGTTGTGGAGAGTGATCTTTTAAGGCCATTCCACCTACAAACGCTCCCACAGAAAAGACAGGGCCGGGAATAGCTCTCACCATGCCGGATCCTGTAAGAAAATTTTCGCGACTCATTGAAATTACACCCGGATTTTGCTGTTCAATTTTTGGAGAGGTGGGACGAACTACGTATTGCTGATACATCATCGGAATCAGTACATCTCCTCCGCCAAAGACAAGGCTTCCGAAACGGTAGAAATTCTCAAACAGGTTAAAAACAGCGCGGTTTGGCCATTCCTGTTTTCTCGCCTTTTCACTGACGAAAGCGGCAATCGCAAAGACCGAAAGAAAGATCAGTATGTTGCCGTATTTTATTTTATTTCTCGGACCTTCCTTTTGCGGGATTCTCCGGTCACTGAAATTGGTTGCAATTCCGCCTAAAACAATCACTGCAGGAAAAATCCAGGGCGATTTGAACAACACAAAAGTAGCAGCGGCCGCAATTACCATGATAATTCTCGTGATCGTATTCTGAATGGAGATCTTAGACATCTTATAGGCAGAAAAGGCAACGAAGCCAATCGCCATCGGTTGAATAAACTTGAAAATCTGTATGTAAGATGAAGAAGATTCGCTGTCCATGTAGTTTAGCAGGAATGACAAGGCTCCCATTATTGTACAGGCCGGTAATATCCACACCAAAAGTGTTAAAAGGGCGAGCGGTAATCCTCCCCGTTTGTAGCCGATAAGCGTTATTGTCTGCGTTGAGGAAGCGCCCGGAAGCATTTGACAAAACGCATTGTATTCCAAAAGCTCTTTTTCGGAAACATCCTTTCGTTCAGATACAAAAGTGCGCAACATCATCGCCATATGTCCCTGCGGACCTCCGAAGGCGGTGATGCTGTAAAGGAAAACTGCCTTTAGAAAAGATATATGTTTAACAAGTACCAAACGAAGGAAGTTATGAAGCAATTTAACTAAGAAAAATGAAATGTATGAAAAAAATGAATATACAAAAAGGTTACATATTATAACAATACTTAATATTTATTTCGGTCGGCAAACAAAAAAGCCGGATTAGAGTCCGGCTTGTAAAATATTGAAATCAAGATCGGATTTCTATCCGTTCATACTCGCTAAAAATTCATAATTATCCCTCGTGCCTCTCATTCTTTTTTGCAGTTCATTCATTGCCTCTTCGGGTTTCATATCATTGATATACAACCTTAGAATATTCATTCTTTGTAAAGCCTCTTTATCAAGCAGAAGGTCATCACGTCGGGTGGAAGATGAAACAAGGTCAATAGCCGGGAAAATACGTTTATTTGCCAACCGGCGATCAAGTACCAGCTCCATATTACCGGTTCCTTTGAATTCTTCAAAAATTACTTCATCCATTTTACTTCCCGTTTCAATTAAAGCGGTAGCTAAAATGGTTAAAGATCCGCCGTTTTCGATCTTACGGGCAGCTCCAAAGAATTGTTTCGGCTTTTGCATTGCATTTGCCTCAACGCCTCCACTTAAAACCTTTCCGCTTGCGGGCGCCACGGTATTATGTGCTCTTGCGAGACGGGTGATAGAATCGAGCAAAATCACCACATCGTGTCCGCATTCCACCAGCCTTTTTGCTTTTTGTAAAGCGATGGTAGAGACCTTCACATGCTTTTCAGCCGGCTCGTCGAAGGTGGAAGCAATAACTTCTCCCCTCACGCTTCTCTCCATGTCTGTTACCTCTTCCGGTCGTTCATCAATCAGAACAACCATCAGATAACATTCGGGATGATTGGCGGCTATGGCGTTTGCAACTTCTTTTAAAAGGATGGTTTTACCAACTTTCGGCTGTGCCACAATCAATCCGCGCTGACCTTTTCCAATTGGGGTAAAAAGGTCTATTATTCTCGTACTTAGATTTGTGGGAGAGGTAAACAAATTCAATTTCTGATATGGAAATAGAGGAGTAAGATAATCAAATGGTACGCGATCTCTTACTTCTTCGGGACTTTTTCCGTTGATGCTTCCCACTTTAAGAAGTGCAAAGTATTTTTCTCCTTCCTTCGGCGGTCTTACAGCGCCCAGGACGGTATCGCCCGTCTTGAGACCGAACAATTTTATCTGTGAAGGTGAAACATAGATATCATCGGGAGAAGAAAGATAGTTGTAATCAGAAGAACGCAAAAAGCCATAGCCATCGGGCATCATTTCTAATACGCCTTCTCCTTCTATAATTCCATCAAATTCGATATTAAAGGATTGTTCCTTTTTATACGGTTTCACAGGAGCTGCCACTTCAATTTCCTCTTCTTCTTCCTCCGGTTCATCAAAATCGAGGATTGGATCGTCATCTCCCAACATGCTGATCAGTCGGCTTCCAAGCTCGGGAATATCAATTTCCACCGGATCTTTTTTCGCGGGCTCTTCCTTCGGCGCTTCTTCCACCGGCTTGTCTTCCTTTTGTTCGGCTTCCGGCTCTTTTTCCTTCGATTTTTTTACACGTTTCTTCGGCTTTTCCTCTTTCTCTTCCGGAACCGCTATTTTTTCCGGTTCTTCCTGTGTTTTTGGAAGCTCTACGCTTTTTGTATCCTGTGCTGCAGGGGCCGTTGATGCGGCCGTTTCAGCCTTTCCTCTTGCTTCAGGAACCTTAGCGGCGGAGGCCTTAATTCGTTTACGTTTTGGTTTTTCAGCCTTGGTTTCGGTAGCTGTTTCTCCGTTTTTTGATTCGGATTGCTTGTGGAGAATCTTAGTAATAAGGTCCTCTTTTCCTGATTTTTTTTCATTGGGGATATCTAATTGCTCAGCAATATCGAGCAATTCAGGAACCAGCATGTCATTAAGTTGCGATAGTTCGTACATATATTATTTCAAAAAAAGAATTGATATAAATCTTAAAAAATTCAGTCTTAATAAATTGAAGAATAAAATCGGTTGATAAAAACTTGTTGAGCTGAGTGGATTACTGAACAATTCAGCCTGTTTTCAGTTGCAATGTTAGAACAAATTATTTAAATAGAAAATAAAATATTTGTTGCTGTTTTATGCGATCCACCGGTCTCAATTCGTTCACCGGGACGAATATTTTGTTGAAAAAAGGATGCCATAGCTCAACGCTGCCCGCCCTGTTTAACAGAGTTTTAGCAAAGGAATTCTCTGAGGAAGCAACATTTCAAACAATTATCTTTGCAGTCTTTAAAATTATCAATAGCTCAAGAACGAAAAACATGTTTAACAGGCGTATAAAAATAATTGAATTATTGCAAACAGAGCCCGACGGGCAGGAAGTAACGGTAATGGGATGGGTACGTTCATTTCGCAATAACCAGTTTATATCTCTTAACGACGGAAGCACGGGCGACAACCTGCAGGTGGTGGTTTCTTTGGGATTGTTACAGGAAAATGTATTGAAGCGAATAACGCCTGGCGCCGCTTTAAAAGTCAGGGGAAAGCTTGTTTCTTCAATGGGAAAAGGCCAGAAAGTGGAAGTTACGGCTGCACAGGTAGAGATTTTAGGAGATTGTGATCCCGATAAGTATCCGCTGCAATTAAAAAATCGTCCCAGTCTTGAGTACCTGCGGGAAAATGCGCATCTGCGGTTTCGGACCAATACATTTGGAGCAGTATTTCGCGTTCGCCACGCTCTTGCTTTCGCTATCCATAGGTTTTTCAATGACCGGGGATTTTTCTATATTCATACGCCTATCATTACATCCAGCGATGCGGAAGGAGCGGGTGATATGTTTCGCGTTACTACCTTAGATCTTGCATCCGTTCCAAAAAATGAACAGGGAGAAATTGACTTTTCGGAAGACTTTTTCGGAAAAAGCACCAATCTAACTGTTAGCGGGCAGCTTGAAGGAGAACTGGCTGCGTTGGCACTGAGTGAAATCTATACTTTCGGACCCACGTTCAGAGCCGAGAACAGCAACACTTCCCGACACCTTGCTGAATTTTGGATGATTGAACCGGAAATGGCATTCTACGACCTGGAAGACAATATGAATCTCGCGGAAGAGTTTATCAAATACCTCATAACCTATGTTTTGGAAAACAACCGCGCCGATCTTGAAATCCTTGATAAAAGATTAGCCGAGGAAGAAAAACAACTTCCGCAGGATAAACGAAGCGGAATGGGATTAATAGAAAAACTCTTGTTTGTTGTAAATAATCCTTTTGAACGCATCACTTATACCGAAGCGGTCAATATTTTGCTCGATAGCGCGGCCTATAAAAAGAAAAAATTCAAATACGAGCTCCATTGGGGTGCGGATCTGCAGAGTGAGCACGAACGTTACCTGGTTGAAAAGCATTTTAAGAAACCCGTGATTGTGACCAATTATCCGGAGGAAATTAAGTCGTTTTATATGCGGATGAATGAGGATGGAAGAACCGTTGCAGCTATGGATATCCTCGCCCCGGGAATCGGCGAAATTGTGGGAGGATCACAAAGGGAAGAAAGGCTGGAAAAGCTGCAGGAAAGAATGGAAAAAATGGGCGTTCCACTCGAAAGCATGAATTGGTATCTTGATACAAGGCGATTTGGATCGGTTCCCCATGCCGGATTTGGATTAGGATTTGAAAGAATGGTTTCCTTCGTTACGGGGATGAACAATATCAGAGACGTGATTCCTTTTGCCCGCACACCAAAAAATTGCGAGTTCTAAACAAAAAAATGCTCAGGAATTTCGGATTTTCAATAATGGGCTTATATTTGCAACCCCAAAAGGATCAGGGGAAAAGGTGCGGTAGCTCAGTTGGTAGAGCAAAGGACTGAAAATCCTTGTGTCGCCGGTTCGATTCCGGCCCACACCACAAGTCACTCAGCAACGGGTGACTTTTTTATTACGGGTTTTGCCCGTTTGAAAAACAGCAAAATGAAAACCTTAAATCATTTCTCCTATATTAGCAGCAAGCGGAGGTGAATGAAAACTTTTTTTCTACTCGTGATCCTTATTTTTTCAGGGTCTAATCTTCTCGCCCAACAAGACGCGGGGAAGGAAACCGGTAATTATTTTAAAAGCGACGGGGGCAGGCAATTTGAACGTACACTACAACCGTGGAGATATCAGTAC
>JAFAEW010000076.1 GCA_023423835.1 Bacteroidota bacterium
CTTACCACCTGGTTGCAAAGCCGCAGCCGCGTATCATACATCGTCATCAAAATGCCTTCGATTGCGAGATCTTTATTTAATCTGCTCTGAACGATTTTGATGGTATTCAGTAATTTTCCCAAACCTTCCAACGCAAAAAATTCACATTGAACCGGCACGATCACACTGTCTGAAGCCGAAAGTGCATTTACGGTGATCAGGCCGAGCGAAGGCGAACAATCGATGATGATAAAATCATAGCCGGCAGAAACGGGTTGTAAGATGGATCGTAACACCTGCTCGCGGTTGGGGTAATTGATCATTTCAATTTCGGCTCCCACAAGATCAATATGCGACGGAATGAGATCGAGATTTGGAATTTCAGTTTTCAGAATCACATCCTTCGCTTCAACCTGGTTTACCATACAGTCGTACAGGCTGTTGGTTACGTTGTGCAAGTCAAAACCAACACCGGTGGTGCTGTTGGCCTGCGGATCAGCGTCTACCAGCAGCGTTTTAAATTCCAGTACTGCCAAACTGGCCGCAAGGTTAATGGCGGAAGTTGTTTTGCCCACACCGCCTTTTTGATTCGCCACTCCTATAATTCTTGCCATTATTTGTCGGTTATCGGTTAAAGATAAAGGGAAGCATCTCTTTCGCCACCAAAAAATATCCACATTACCTTCAAAACGGCAAAAATAAATGGTAGGACCCAATTAAACGGATTAATAATAGTTCGTTTGATACTTTTCAGAAAGAGAAAGTCGTGCGATAAAAAATGTTTTAACAAAAATTTGCAGAATACGATTCTTTTCTTATTTTGCTTTCAAATCCTCAAAGTGAAACTCGCCAAACCTTATTTTTACATTCTTTTTCTGACTTTGCCTTTGTTATCGTTGGCGGAACCCTCTCCTTCTGATAGTACTCCTTCAAAGTGCCGGTGGAATCTTATAAATACAATTTTCGAAACTTATTCTAAGACAAATCCGATTTCCTATGCAAAAAGTCCATTTAATCCAGATTGTAAGGATGTATCCTATGATGAAGATGAAACTTCGGGTGCTTGTAATCCAACTGATGATTGCGTAAGCGGTGAAGTTTCTCTCGTATATGAAGTATTTTATCCTCCTCATGATTATGCTGCCTTAAAGCTTCCTGCAGTCATTTTATTTCATCCAGGCGGGTTTATGGAATGTCCTTCTTATACGATGACTTTAATGCAAGACCTTTGTTCAGAATTCGCAAAGAGAGGCTTCGTTGCATTTAACGTTGAATACAGAAGAGGAAGAATTAAAGACGGTGATAATGATTACATAAGTGCACAACAAATATTAGCAACGTATCGAGCTTGTCAGGATGCAAGGGGAGCAATCCGGAGCATTATTAAAAGGCAAAGAAACCACGGTGATTTTAATGATCCCTATGAAATTGATACAAACAGAATTTTTATTGGAGGCGCGAGTGCGGGGGCGGTAATTAGTTTAAATGCAGCCTGGTACACAAATACGATGGTAAAAGCAATTTTTCCCACGCCCCCCGGGGAAGAAACAATTGAGGATGCTTTAGGTGCAATAGATGCCGATTATTATTATGGAGAACCGGATATCCAGTATAAATCGAAAATATTAGGAAATTTGTTCATGTGGGGTGGAGTGGGAATTCCCATAAGCTATTATTCGAATCAGGCACAATTTTTTGTAGATTATAATGCCAAGCTAAAACCGTTAATAGCATTTCAGGGAGCAAGAGATGTTGTTTTTCCCTTTAAGATGAATTCGCGGCAGTTAGAAATATTTCCTCCGCCAGTTAATCCACATTTCCCCTACAGCAGAGAATCACGGTGCCTTATTAACTCTCCTTTTATTTTGAATAACGATCCTAATGATACAATTCCCGACATGATCAGAGCGAGCTCACTCAATTTTTACACTGCTGCCAAAGAAATTGATCCGGCCTTGCCGGTTGAGTTATATGTAGATTGTCAAATGAAGCACGGATTAGACAAAGATGGCCCTAATTTCCAAAGTGAATTCTGAACCGGCTTAACAAACAGCGCGGATGTTACAAAGTATATCGTGCAAAGGGCTGCAACTTTTTTTCAAGCGGTTTTAAACGGAGCGACGGCAGCAGACATAGGACCGATTTCAAAATTCACCGAGTGTGAAAATACGAGAAAAAAGTGCGATGCGCAATCAAATCCAAATGCCTGCAGCAACGAAACTGATTGTAATGAATCCATAACATTTTAACAAATAAATTATGAAAACGTCAATTTTTACTTTTCTCCTTGTACTCTTATGTCAAATTTCCCGGGCTCAACCCGGCACGCTTGATCCCACCTTTGGTGAAAATGGAATAGTAAATGTGTTGGGAAGTGCCTCCGATTTCCGCGGAATGGCGATGCAAAATGATGGGAAAATTATTCTAGGAGGAGGGGCTATCATAGGTGATTCAACACTATTTGCTCTGACACGGCTAAATGCCGATGGAAGTATTGATGATTCATTTGGAGAAAATGGAACGGCTCTCACCAAGTTTGGGAAATATCCATATATCACTGCAGTTGCAATTCAACCTGACGGCAAAATAGTAGCTGTCGGACAAACAGGTATTCTCCTTGACATTGCTATGGTCCGGTATTTTCCCGATGGAACGGTTGATAGTAGTTTTGGTATCAACGGTATTGTGACTCTCAACCTTGAGAACTATGATTATGCAACCGATGTTGCTATCCAGCCCGATGGAAAAATAATTGTAGCAGGAGTAACGCTGGAAAGTGACGAAGGAGGCGATCAAAAGCTATTATTGGTTCGTTACATGCCGGATGGGTCACTTGATCAATCGTTTGGAGAAGGAGGAATCGTGCAAACTTATTTTCAGCACCAAACGGTTGAGATCAGTAGATTGGCTTTACAGGATGATGGAAAAATAGTTCTCGCAGGAAACTTTTTCGCTGTTGAATATTTCCTTGCGTTCAGATATAATACTGACGGATCGGTAGATAAAAGTTTCGGGAAAAATGGTATTGCCTCCATCTCAGTGCCTTACAAGTATATTGTTTATGAGGTGAATGATATTGCAGTTCAGCCAGATGGAAAACTGGTTTTGGCAGGAACTTGCTCCCCCGACGGCGTCAAGGGTAACTCGCATATGTCAGCAGTACGTTTTAAGTCAGACGGATCGGTAGATAACAGTTTTGGAGAAGGGGGTCTGGTCATTACAGATTTTACCGAAAATAATACCGAAGGAAAAGCGTTGCTTATCGATTCAAGTGATAACATTGTTCTAATTGGAGGATACGGGACAAGTTTTAATTTGTCTGATTTCGCTCTCGCAAGATTACAACAGGACGGATCTCCCGATCCTGACTTCGGTGAAAACGGTTTTGTCGTTACCCCTTTAGCAATGAGTAGCTTAGACCAGATTTATAACGGTTTATTGCAACCGGACGGTAAAATCGTTATGAATTGCAGTGGCAGGCCATCTTATGTGTCGAGATACATTGGTGGAGAAGGGGTTTTGCCTGTGAAATATGCTTCCGTTCATGCGGTGCAAAAAGGCAACAGTATCCTGCTGCAATGGCAAACAACAGAAGAGTTGAATAATCAATATTTCTCCGTAGAGCGCTCAGGTAACCAAAGCTCGGCATTTGCAGAAATCGGTAAAGTTTCATCTAAAGGTGAAATCGGCGGTTATTATTCTTTCCTTGATGCTTCTCCATTGCAGGATAATAATTTTTACCGCTTGAAACAGGTTGATAAGGATGGCAAATACAGTTATAGCAATGTTGTGGCTTTAAATTATTCAGTTTTGCCAGCCATCAGTCTTACCCCTAATCCCGCAAAGGATCAGGTAAAAATATCAGGAATGACTTCAGGCAAAATGAACCGTATTACAATAACCAATATAAGCGGTAAAAAGATGGTGACAAAAAATACAACTGCCGCAGATTATACGATTTCCATTTCAGATATTCCTGCAGGACTTTATATGATTCAAGTTGAAGCCAACGGAGTTTTGACTACGCTAAAGCTAATTAAACAATAGGAATTTACCGCTGCGTTACTTTCAGCTTAGACACAGTTTTTTGGGTGGATATGCGCAAACAAATAATTTTTTAACCATAAAAATTTTATCTTGCCGCCTTAACAAATACCTTCATTCAAGAAAATGGAAAATTTAAAGATCAGCATTCTCGCGGCAGTAGAAGCAGGAAAGAAGATATTGGAAGTATATGAGCAGGATTTCACGTTTGAAAATAAAAGCGACAACTCTCCTTTGACCATTGCCGATAAACAATCACACGAGGTGATAAAAGCGGCTTTGGAAAACACCGGATTTCCATTATTGAGTGAGGAAGGGAAAGAAATTCCTTATGCGGAAAGAAAAAACTGGGAAACCTTCTGGCTGGTGGATCCGCTGGATGGAACCAAGGAATTTATTAAGAAAAACGGAGAATTTACGGTAAACATCGCCCTGGTAAAAAATGGATCACCGGTAATGGGGGTGGTATATGTGCCCGTAACCGGCGTTTTGTATTTTGGCGACGAAAAAGGCAGTTATAAGGCAACCGTTGAAAAAACATTTAATGAATCCAATCTTGCTGCATTGATGCAAAACGCAGAAAAACTGCCCTTGAAAAGCGAATCATCGGTTTACTCCATTGTGGCAAGCCGTTCGCACAATACGCCCGAAACGGACGCCTTCATCGAGGAAAAAAGAAAGGAACACGGCGAAGTAAATATCGTAAGTTCCGGAAGTTCCATCAAACTTTGCCTGGTTGCTGAAGGAAAAGCACAGGTTTATCCGAGACTGGCGCCCACGATGGAGTGGGATACCGCTGCCGGACAGGCAGTTGCCCGCTTTGCAGGCTGTTCTGTCTATAATTATGAGACCAAAAAAGAACTGTCATACAATAAAGAAAACTTATTGAATCCGTGGTTTGTGGTGGAAAGAAAATAGTAGTTTGATTGCATCTCTTTTAAATTCCAAATGATGGATGGCCAAAAACTGAAGGTTGGATTGTTGATCAACAGCGATCGGGTAAATGCCTGGTGGCTTGAGATCGTACGGAAAATCGAGGATTCTGACTTTGCGGAAATCGTGGTTGTCGTGCAGGCAGAAAACCCGCAAAAATTTACGGGCGATACATCTTCCTGGCTGTTTTCGAAATTCAGGAAGTTTGAAAACAAAACAACGAAACTCAATCCTAACGCATTCGCGCAAAAAAGTCTTCAGAAGGAATTAAAAAACGCTGCGATAGTGACCATTCAGCCCGTACTGAAGGAGGATGTTTTTAAGCTGCGAAATGATGATCTTGAACGGTTGAAGGCGTTTGGAGCAGATCTGTTTCTGCAGCTCGGCTTTCAAAATGTTCAAACCGGTTTATCTGCCATCGCGAAATTTGGCGTATGGACCTTTCAGATCGGTAACTCACCGGCTGTTCCTAAGGCAATGGGCGGAGTTTGGGAGGTGATGCAAAACGAGTGTTCGCTTCGAATTGCGTTAAAAACCGTAGAACTTAACGACCAGCCGAAAGAAATTGTGCTGTATGAATCGTTTTCCACGGTGGTTAGGGAAATCAACCGTTCGCTCAATATGGCGTGCTGGAAGGCCGCTTCTTTTGTTCCCAGGGTATTGAAACGGATGCGGAACAACGTTGATTATTTCAACGACCTGTTTGCCGGATCTGAACAAGGCAATACAAATGCGCAGGTGCCATCGCCCGGAAATGCAAGGGTTTTAGGATACATGATTGGTCGCTCAGCGGCTTTCATTTCCCGCAAAATTCGGAAATTTTCCGTCAAAGAACAATGGTCATTGGAAATTGCGGAAATCAGCGATGGCATTACAAATCTGAAGGGAACGGATTTCAGAAGAATACAACCGCCATCAGATCGTTTCTGGGCAGATCCCTGTTTATTTACCCATAACGGAAAACGTTACATTTTTCTCGAAGAACTGATCTACCAAAAAGGGAAAGCGCATATTTCGGTAATGGAATTGCAAGCCGATGGCAAGTGGTCTGATCCGAAAGCCGTCTTGAAAAAGGATTATCATTTGTCCTATCCTTTTATTTTTGAAGACCGGGGCGAAATTTATATGATCCCGGAAACCAGTGGCAATAAGACAATCGAACTATACAGAGCGAAAAATTTTCCCGACGAATGGGAATTTCAGATGAATCTGATGGAAAACCTCCACGCTGTCGATGCAACCGTTTATTTTAAGGATGAGAAATACTGGCTGTTTGTAAACATCCGGGAAAATAAAGGCGCTTCTGCCTGGGATGAACTGTATCTGTTTTATGCAGATAACCTTTTGACCACAGATTGGAAACCGCATCCTTTAAATCCTGTTGTGTCGGATGTGAGAACGTCAAGACCGGCCGGACGGCTGTTTGTTGAAAATGGAAAGTTGTACCGGCCATCGCAGGATTGTTCGTGCACTTACGGTTATGCAACCAATATTAATGAGGTTTTGATGTTGAATGAAAACGATTACCGGGAAAAGCAGGTAAAAAAGTTGCTTCCTGATTGGAACGACCGGTTGAAAGCTGTACATACCTTGTCCGTTGACGACGGTATGGCGGTCATTGATGCCAGATATATTATAAAAAAATAGGATTAACGGATGAAAAAGATCGTACAAATGTTGCCGGCTTTGGGTTGGGGAGGAGCGCAGGTTTTTTGCATTCAGCTTTGCAATGAACTGGCCGGATATCCCGGCTATGAGGTCACACTGGTTTCATTGTACGATCACAATCCTCAACACATGCCGGTTAGCCTGTTGGATAAACGCGTACGGTTTGTTCAATTGGGAAAGAAGAAAGGCTTTGACCTGAAAATATTTTCCAGGGTAAATGATCTGCTCAATGAAATTAAACCGGACGTGGTGCACACGCATTTACATTCCGGATATTATGCCACCTGGTCTTATCTGCGATTAAAATTTCCGGTAAGAAAAATTCATACTTTTCATTCACTGGTAACGAAAGATGCGCCGGTACACGGAAGACTGATGTATAAATACTTTTTCAAAAACGACATCATCACCCCGGTAAGCATTTCTGAGGAGGTCTTAAAGGGTGCGTTGAAGGAATACGGAGCAAAGGCATCGGTCTTGATTCATAACGGATCTGCTCCGGTGAGGCCAACCGAAAAGTTTGATTCCGTAAAAAAACAGGTCGATCAGTTAAAAAAGGACGGCGATACCAGGATCTTTGTAAATGTGGGGCGAATTTATCCGGTGAAAAACCAGCAATTGATCCTAAAGGTATTTAAGAAACTGGAGGAAGAAAATCGCAATGTGGTTGCGCTCATCGTTGGGGGATACCTTCCCGAAGAAAAGGAATTCTATTTGGAACTTTTGAAAGAAAAGCCTGGAAATGTTCATTTTATTGGAAAGGTCGATAATGTGGGCGATTATCTGATGCAGGCAGATGTTTTTTTAATGCCGTCTTTATATGAAGGATTGCCGATCAGTCTGCTGGAAGCAATGAGTGCGGGTGCCATTCCGGTTTGTACGCCGGTTGGTGGCCTGTTAGACATGGTAAAGCCTTCAATTGGTTATTTGTCGAAAGATATGAGCGTTGAGGGTTACCTGGAAGTGATTGAAGCGTATCTCAATTCATCCCCTGAATCGAAAGAGAGAATGCGAAAAGCTAACATGGATTTATACCAGCAGGAGTTCAGCATGAAGAGTTGTGCTATAAAATACAACAATCTCTATTTCGGGGAAACAAAGCAGGTTTGACCGGATTTCTCGTTATTATTGCAAAATTTTTTTAGGTTCTATGGTGGAAGTAATCTATATCATGTCTGATAACCGCTCGGGAAGTACCCTCCTGGAAAATATTTTTTCAAAATCTGAAGAATGCTTTTCCGTGGGTGAACTCGCAATGTTGAAGGGGCACATCATGAAGTACGGACCCGGTGATAAATGGAATTACACCTGTTCCTGTGGCAAGTCTGTAAACGAATGCCCGTTTTGGGCGCCGATTCTTGATAAATTATATTATTCAGACAAAGAAAATTTTTGCACCGCTGTAAATATGTCTTCTAAATCGAAGACCTTAAAATTCAATCAGCCGTTTCCATTTTTATACAAGACAAGATTGCTGCAGTTTGCGACTACCGGCTACAATAAAAAGGTAATTAATACAGTCAGCAGGTTATATAAGGCCACGGCAGAAGCTTCAGGCAAAAAGTTTATTATCGATTCATCTAAAAACCCTTTACAGGCGCTGGCTCTTTATAATAACCGGGAAGGTATCAGCGTGAAGATCATCTATCTCAAAAGAGATATCAGAGCAATAGCGGTTTCAAAAAGAAAGTGGAAGGCCACCAACAATAAACGAAAGAAGTCTCTTCTCCGGTTGGTGACCGATATTTTTTATTACCGAAGGCTGTGCGATACGGTTTCATCGATGGTTGATCCCGATGATATTATTTATCTTGATTATGAATCGCTGGCCAAATACACCGATAGCGAACTGAAAAGGCTGTTCACCGCTTTAAATATGAAACCGTTTCCTACACCGAAATACATGGAACTGGTGGAAGATCATACGATCGGAGGCACGCCGGGCCGGTTTGAAAAAAAGCCGATCAGTTACAACGAAAGCTGGAAAGAGGAGTATAAAGACGATCCGGTGGCCTTTAAGATCGGAGGTTTTTTAAACAATCTTTAAGCAAACCGTTTTTATTCCGGGTAAAATAATTAATTCTTAATCTGCGAGTTATAAATAATCCGTTATATTGCGAAATTATTAATGGAGTGGCTGCCTTAAAGTTGCCAGGAAGATTTTTTAAATTTTTTGCGGAGGATGAGCGTACCTGTATTTCCAAACACCTTTTTAATTGGCATTCAGAAAGCCGGAACCACTACGCTGGACGACTGGATGAGCCAACATCCCGAAATCTATTGTTATGAAACGCTAAAAGATATCCATCTTTTCGCACGTTTCAAGTCCAAAGAAGCGATTCTGCAGAGATTGTCGAAGGAGCCATCACCCTACCGGCAACAGCCCGTTGTTTTACAATCAGCAGTCAATTATATTTATTATCCGCAGTTGATGCAGGAAATAAGCAATTACGCTCCCGATGCGAAACTGATTTGCATTATCAGAAATCCGGTAGACCGCGCCATTTCATCCTACAATTATTTCAGGAAGATGCTGCGCGAAACGAGGGCGATGCGGGAAGCGCTGATCTACAATCCAAAACAAACGGGCGGAGCGTTCAGCAGCGACAACAGCGATTTTACCTATATCGAACACGGATTCTATGGCGAGCAACTCGAAGCCTGCCTGCAACTTTTCAAACGGGAGCAGCTTTTAATCCTTGATTATGAGGATCTTTCGGTTAACCCGGATGTACTACTGAAGAAGCTATTCAGTTTTCTTGGCGTTGATAACGGATTTAAACCCGACATGCAAGCAAAAAATGTGACAGGTAGCGTCAAAAATCAGTTCGTGCAGCAAACAGTAATTCAAAGAAAAAGTCCTTTAAGAAAATGGTTTGTCGATAATATATTAGATCCTGTTTTACCCGTTGGGAAACGAAAACAGTTGAAACAGAAGATTTTCGAATGGAATACCGGCAAGGTCAGGGCTGTGGAAACGGCTCCGGAGTCAAAGGAGGAGGTTTTAAGTATAAAAAAGCAATTGGAACCTCATTTCTATGCTGACACAAAAAAGTTGGATCAACTTTTGGGAACCGATTATTCCGGAAAATGGTTTTTAAATAAAGCAGATCTTTCTGCTCCGGTTCAGATCAAAACACAACTGTAAGATGACGCCTTTCATCATATTTACCACACAAAGAAGTGGTTCTACCGTTCTCACCCGCACGTTGGATGAACATCCACAGGTTTTTTGCGCAGGAGAATTGTTTCACGAAATCAATGATATTCATCATCCCGAATGGCATTTTCCTTCCTGGGGATTTTCTGAAAACAACCGGAAACTGCGAAAGTTGGACAAGATCATCAATTATCCGAATGTGCGGTTAAGGGCAGTTCCTCATTTAAAAAGGTTTTTTCAGCCTGCCGACGATGAGAAAACTGCCCGCGGATTTAAGTTGATGATTTCTCAGATAAGATCAATGCCTCACGTATGGCAATATCTAAAAGCCAATGATACGAAAGTGATTGTGCTGATCCGGAAGAATATTTTCCGTACCGGGCTTTCGAGATTGAGAAAAGACGTTACACGGATTCCGCACATGGAAAAGAAAGACAGTGAAAACCTGCAGATTCACATTGATCCGAAACGCCTGTTACACCATATGCGCTTTTTGGAAAGAGTGAATCAGGAACTGATAACCCGGTCTGAAGGGATGGATAGAATCGTTATTTACTACGAAGATTTCGGACAATGGGAACAGCTTATGGAAAAACTTTATCGGTTTTTAGAGGTAGAAGCAGTTTCTTTGCAGCCGGTTTTAAATAAGATCGGTGCAAAAGACTGGCGACAGGAGGTAAGCAATCACGAGGAGATCGAACGACTTTTAACCAAAAACAATTATTCACAATACCTTTGAGTAAAATGAGCAGAATAATACCCAACTTTTTAGTGGGAGGTCCTCCGAAAGGTGCTTCCACTTCCCTATATTTCTACGTAAAGCAGCATCCCGAAATTTATGCAAGCCCGGTAAAGCAAACCCGCTTTTTCAGCGTTTTCTATGATAAAGGAATTGATTACTATCTCAAAACGTATTTTTCGGGGGTGAAAGACGAAAAAATGGTTGGGGAAGCAACACCCACCTATTTTTTACTGCCCTATGTTGCTAAAAGAATTTACGATTTCAATCCCGATATGAAAATCATTTTCTGCCTGCGCAATCCGGTAGAACGGGCATTTTCAGGCTGGAGTATGCGGGTGAATAACGGCACCGAACATCTGCCTTTTAAGGAGGCAATGGAGGAGAATTTTAAGCAACGCCAACACCTGAAGTTTGAAACCGAAGAAGAGGGCAGGGTATGGCAGGAAGATATGCTTCGCGATGACCGCCTGGAGGAAACCGGCAGCCGGACCTATCTTGAAGGAGGAATGTATTCTTATAATCTGAAGGCCTATTTGAAATATTTTCCACAGGAACAGATAAAAGTCATCTTCATGGAAGATCTTCAGAAAGATGTTCGAAAAACGATGAAGGAGGTTTATACATTTTTAGGAGTTGATCCGGATTTCGTTATCCCTAATATTGAGAAGAAAAATACGTACAAGAAATCGAAAATTAAGCTTCTCGATCCCATACTGGGGAAGAATAAAAAGCTTTCGAAAGTGATCGCGAATATGTTGCCTGGTGCGGTTAAAAAGAAGGTGCTTGATACGATGTATGTTGAAGGAAGTAAGAAGAAAATTACACCCGAAGATAAACAGATCGCTTACGGATACTTCAAAGAAGATATCAACGAACTTGAAAGGCTTCTAAAGAAAGATCTTTCACATTGGAAAATTGCTTAAGTAAACCATTATAATTTTAAAATTTAGTAATGAAAATAGTTGTTGTTGGTACCGGATATGTTGGACTTGTTACCGGTGCATGTTTATCAGAAGTTGGTACAGACGTAGTTTGCGTGGATGTAAATGTTGATAAGATTGAAAAACTAAAAAACGGAATCCTTCCCATCTATGAACCCGGACTTGAAGATATTGTTTTACGAAATTTTAAAAACGGACGGCTCAGTTTCTCAACACATCTTTCTGAATCCATTCATGGGGCAGATGTCGCCTTTATAGCCGTTGGAACGCCGCCGGGTGAAGATGGCAGTGCCGACCTGAAATATGTACTCGAGGTGGCCAAAACCATCGGTACTTATATGAACGGATACCTCGTAGTGGTTACAAAAAGCACCGTGCCGGTGGGAACTGCTGCCAAAGTGAAACACGAGATCGAACAGGTTTTACAGCAGCGCGAAGCAAAAATTGATTTTGATGTTGCCTCAAACCCGGAATTTCTCAAGGAAGGCGCTGCGATCGATGACTTTTTGAAACCCGACAGAATAGTTGTGGGCGTTGAAACGGAAAGAGCCAAGAAAGCCTTGAATGCGCTTTATGATCCTTTTGTTTTGAACGGTCATCCCATTTTGTTTATGGATATTCCTTCGGCTGAAATGACGAAATATGCGGCCAATGCGATGCTCGCCACCAAAATTTCTTTTATGAACGATATTGCAAACCTTTGTGATATCGTTGGTGCCAATGTAAATGAGGTAAGAAAAGGCATCGGGTCAGATGCAAGGATTGGAAACAAATTTATCTATCCCGGTATTGGATATGGCGGATCCTGTTTCCCCAAAGATGTAAAAGCATTGATCAAAACCGGTGAGCTCAATTCCTATCAGCTTCGTATTCTGCAGGCGGTGGACAATGTAAACGATGATCAAAAGAAGGTTGTTTTAAATAAGATCATGCGGCATTTTAATAATGACATCGCAGGTAAAACTTTTGCAGTTTGGGGACTGGCATTCAAGCCAAATACTGATGATATGAGGGAAGCGCCCTCGCTGGTGATCATCGATGCGTTGCTGAAGGCCGGTGCCAATGTGCAGGCCTATGATCCGGTATCAATGAACGAGGCCGAACAAATGCTTGATTCAAAAGTAATTCTCACCAAGGATGCTTTTAATGCAACCAAGGGTGCCGATGCGCTGATCCTTGTTACGGAGTGGCCTGAATTCAGACTTCCCAACTGGGAAAAGATTCGCGCCAATATGAACGGAAACGCGTTGTTTGACGGAAGAAATATTTACAACCGCGAGGAAATGAGGGAGAAAGGTTTCCAATATTACGGCATTGGAATTCCCGAAACAGAAGTGATGTGCTAAATCAAAACCAAAACGGCCTTATTCAATCCCTTCTTAACGATGGATAAAAAGATCAGGGTATTACATATTACACAATCAGTTGGGGGAGTGGAAACCTATATCCGGCAGGTGGTTCAGAATATTGACCAGGAAAGGTTTGAAATTCTGGTGGCCGGATGTGAGCCGACACTGAAAAATTTTTGCCGGGAAAAAAACATTGCCTATTTCGAGGTAAAGATGTCAAGGGGATTTAATCCGCTTCTTGATCTCCGTTCTGTTTTTTCCTTGCGTAAACTGATCAAAAAAGTAAAGCCTGATTTTGTGCATCTGCACAGTTCAAAAGCGGGATTTGTAGGAAGAATAGCGGCCAAAACCGCAAAATGTAAATCGCTGTTTACGCCGCACGGAGTTTCCTATCTTTCATTCACCGGTTTCAATCGGATGATTTTTTTCATGCTCGAAATGGTGGGCAAGAAGTTTACATATAAGATTCTCGCTATTTCACATTCTGAGGCCAACCGGCTGATGCATGAAATCGGCATTAAAGAAGAATACATTTACGTGATCCCGAATTCGCTGACTTTTCCGGGACTGCCTTCAGACATTCCAAACCCATTGGGTAAGCTGGAAGGCGGGATCCGGCTCGGAACAATCGGACGGCTAACGCCTCAAAAAAATCCTCTCTTATTTGCTGACATTGCAAATGATGTGATTCAGAAATTTCCTGACGCTCATTTTTATTTTCTCGGCGCCGGTTTTCATGACCATCTGAGAAAGGAACTCGAAGAAAGGATCAGTCGGTACAAGATCGAATCTAATTGTCATCTCATAGACAAAGGCGATCATATTGTCGCGGTGAACTTTCTCCGCCAACTCGATATTTTCCTGTTGCCCTCCGTATTCGAAGGATTGCCCTACGCCCTGCTCGAAGCGATGATGGAGTCCGTTCCCTGTGTGGTGAGTAAGTGTGATGGTAACAACGATGTGATCAACAATAACGACAATGGCTTTGCCTGTATCACGAGAAACGAATACCTGGAAGTTATCTCCAACCTCATCAACGATCCGGCAAGAGCCCGGATCATCGGAGACAAGGGGAGAAAGTACGTGGAAGAAAAACACAACATCAAAACGAATATCAGGATGCTGGAAAAAGTGTATCTCGGCCTGGCAAACGGTTAAGCAAACTTTCTTCAAGTAAATACTGACTGTTCGCTTAAAATCGTCTTTCTTCAACTTTCCAGGACACGGCTCCCTGTATTTCGATTAATCGGGAGCATTTACCGGCTGAAACATCAACTGATCGCGAACTTGAAAAACACTGCCACAATCCCTCGTTGCCAGTCTCTTCAGGTCTTTTGCCCGTCTTAAGATATCATTGAATTTCCTGATCGTCGGCTTCTTCGTTGGCCGCAGGGCCGCATCGACTACCATCATGTTTTCGTTGTTGGGATCAAGATCGGCATCAAATGCACCGGGTTGTGGACGCCCGGTAAGAAATCCTGACATCCTCGCTTCCGTTCCAAAAAATGCCGGTTCCACATGGAAGAAATTGGTTTGAAATTCTCCTGAATGGCATCCGGTACAGGTATTCAAGGAAAACACGTGTCGTGTGGTCGGGTTCTGAATGAAAGACAATGAGTTTTTATCCAGGCTTCCATCCCAATGGTAAACAGGCGACTTCCGCGGATCGCCGAGCGGATTGCCCAGAATGTGTGCAACGCCGGCAAGGAATGGCTGTCCTTCAAATTCATTCGGAATGGAATAGAGATCAACCTTGATACTGTCACTCCGGTCATTGATATATTTTGCAAGCAATTGTACGTCCGGATTATCTTGCTGCGCATTGTACCTGTCTGCCGGCACCTGGGCTACGGTTGCAGGAACAAGCTGATGGCTTTTCCCATTTAAATGAAATTCCCGGAATTCTGAAATAACAGGATCCGGAGAAAATGCGCGGTCGTTGGTTCTCAGGTTATTGAAACAGCTTTGATTGGGCTTATTTTCGCTCTTTCCGCACAAGGTAAACTGATCGGTAATATCTTGTAATGCCTGATTATAGGTTTCACTGCCTCTTTCCAGAAATTTTAAACTGAACCATTGACCTGCCCAATCCTTAAGAGTATCGCAATCACCCTTCTTAGGAATACCGTATTCTATAATAAAAGTAAAGGGCAATGGTGCTGAACAATTGTTGTCGATTGCGGTAAAAATGAAGCGTGCCTCACCTGCCTGAATCTGGGAAAACCGGGTTCTGAGATCGAAGCGATTGACAATGGCCGTTAACTTAAAAGGAGCGAAACGCATGTCGAGAAATCCGGCAGGATTTCCGGCATCCCGGCTTTTCTGTAGCCAGGGATTGAGCAACAAATCGTTCATCTTCGGCCTGCCGGCAACTGAATCCGAATTGATGATCCGGTTTTTGGTGAAAAGATTCAGCCAGCGTTTTACAAAATCAGAAAGCTGTTGATCGTCGGCAATCTGATCGGGGCTGGGGGAAGCAATCTGTTGAAACAAGGTCTTAAATGACCAGGAGCCGTCCAGGTTTCCGGTTTGTGTACACGGATTCCAGGTGCGGGTCGGATCCTCCACGACCTTCAGATCTGTAATTAAAATACTGTTTTTCATCAATGTATCGATCAAAGTGCTCGCCATCGGCACATTCAGATCTGCTATTGACAGAGCTTGCTGCCTGTCGAGTTTATCGGGATCGAAGTCAACAAAATTGCGGTTATTGATGAGCGTTCGGTTCTCAAATCGGAAGACTTTTTCCTTTGAACGCTTCATTTCCTTGGCGATGCTAATCGCTTCTGCCTTAAATTCTTTGAGGTTTACGGGCATTCTTGCGGTATAAAGGCCATCTCCTGCTTTTTCATCAAAGCCTTTCCCGTCGTCGGTGAAATTCAGGATTGCATTGCCCGCATCTAACGTAAATGATGGTCCGGAATAGCGTGCTTTTGAGTAGTAAGCCAGAATCAAAAGGTGCATGTTGTCTCCAGGTATTCTTTTTACCAAAACATCTTCAGCCGCGGGGATACGTCTTCCCGTGGCAGCATCACTTACCGGGCTAAAACCATCATCCCAGTATAATTGGTAATCATCCACATTGTCCGGGCTGTCGGTTTGAGGCTTTAAATAATCCCAGGAAATAAGAAAAATAGTGAGACCTGCAAACACCACATAAATAAGTTTTTTAAGTACAGTTTTCATAACAGCGCATATTAAGGTTGATAAATATTTGAATTGGTTTCCATCGCATTACGTCTTTAATTTGTTTTCACATTTGTACTTCGAACTCTAGGGTAAAAATAGTAAGTTTTTATTAAAAAGTCATTAAATCGCTTAAATATTACTGAAACTCAGGAGAAAGTAAAATGAAAAAGGCCACCTCAAAAGAGGCGGCCTGCTGTTTAAACCATATATACCCATTATCTTCCAATAACTAATTTTTCTTTTTTCAGAATTCCGGACGGGGTGGAAACGGTAAGGAAATAAATGCCGGCTTTAAACCTGCTCACGTCCACAGAAACAGAGGCAAGACCAGTAGGATACATCTTTTCAGACTGCCAGATTGTTTTGCCCGTAAGGTCTTTAAGCTCAAGCGTAACGATGCTTTCATCTCCTGAAAGCTGAATATTTACCTGAGAAACCGCAGGATTCGGGAAAATTTTTATTCCCACTGAAGTTGGATTTGCCTTCAATTGTGCTTGTTCGTCACTCTTCTGCAGATTTCCAACCGTAGTAAATTCTGAATTTGCAAAACTGCTGAGCACATAGTTTTTCGTGCTGAGACCGGTTCCGGTAGCTACTCTCCATTCATAGGTTGTTGCTGCGGTGAGATTGGTCAGTTTAAGATTCGTTTTATTTCCTAAGATCGTTTTGGTTGTCCATTTAGTGGTGCCTTTTATCCGGTATTGCAGATAGTATCCGTTGGCACAACTTACAGCGTTCCAGGTTAATGTTGCTTTGCTGTTGGTAATCTGAAGTGCGTTTAACCCGGTTGGCGGAGGTGGCAATAACTGCCCCTCATTGCTGGTAGAATATGCATTTCCGCTGGCTCCGTCGCCAAATGCTGTAGCGGTGTATTTGCCGGGTGGAAGATTGCTTACGTTAAATGATCCCGTGTTTGCAACCGCGATCGGACTTCCGTAAGCAGAACCAAAACGATAGAGTTGAACGGAATAAGGCGGCTGGCTTCCGGATAGTGTGAATTGTAATTGGCCGGATGCGCAATCGCTTCCGCTGATAGCATTAAGCAGCCCGATCTGTGCAATATCCTTTTGCGTAAATGACGGCGTTAATGTATAGGCGCTGAACTCGGTTGAATAGAAACAATGAACTTTCACCCACAAATAACCCTTACTTAAATTACTGAGATTCGCAACAAGTTCGCTCGTATTGGTGTATTGATCAAATATGGGCGCTTTCGTGGTGTCTTTATAAATTTTAAGGTAAGTGTAGGCTCTGTTTCCCGATTGAATGTTTGGTTCGGGATTAAGGGTGAGTGATAAATTTCCGTCACCGGTATAATTTATTTTCCACCAATCCTCGGTATCTCTGTTGCCATTGTAATAGAAGCCGACGTGGCCGCCGGTTGTGAGGTTGGCTTTCAATGTTTGTCCCTGATAAGGAGTTTGATTTTCGCCGCTGTCTGCTGCCGCGTTGTATAACTTCAGGCTGTCGGACAGGGTATAAGGAGCAAATTCATTTGCATAATAACACTTGATTTTCACATAATAAGTTCCTTTGGCAAGTCCGTCCTTTTTTACGGTAAAGGTAGTGTTTGAATTATCGGACGACAACAGCGTGGTGCCATCGTTATCATATAAATACGCATAGATGAATTTTCCGTTTCCGGGTGTGCATGTCAGTTGAATTAATCCATCATTTGAAGTTGTTATTTTATACCAATCGGCCGTATCCCGCGCCTGGTTATAATAAAATCCAACGTGGCCGGTGGTAGTTTTGTTCACCCCCAGGTTTGTTGCCTCCATTTTGCTGTTGTTGGGCTCGCTGTCGTTTCCTTCAGCCGGAGGAGTCAATACATTACTGATTGTGTAGGGCGCAAATTGCGAACTATAATAACATCTTATCATAACGTGGTAGGTACCCTTTGCAAGACCGTCTTTTCTTACCGTAAAGGACTGATTTGAATTTGCGGACTCAAGAAGCGTAGTTCCGTTGTTGTCATAGAGGTAAACGTACACGTAATTGTTATTACCGGGAGTGGTGTTTATTTCAAGCAAGCCATCTTCTCCCGTAGTTATTTTAAACCAGTCGGCAGTATCCCTTTTGTTGTTGAAGTAATAGCCAACATGGCCGGTTGTAGTACTTCCCTGTGCAAAGTTTTTTGCCTGTGTGAAAACATCGTTTGGTTCTGCATCGTTTGCCTCTTGCGGTGGCGTCAGGGCATTGGAAATGGTGTAACTTCCAGTTTCCGATGCGTAGTAGGCCCGTACCTTTAGAAAATAAGTTCCTGAAGCAGCGCCGTCGTAGGAGACGGTAAAATTTTGATCAGAAGTGCCGGAAACTAATACGGTTGAGCCGTTATTGTCGTAAAGATATAGGTATAGAAATTTGCTGCCGGCTGGAAGGGTTAGCGAGACGTCTAATTTCCCGTCGGCATTGGTTGTAAGTTTCCACCAGTCTTCATCGCCGGGAGTGCTGATTGCACCGGTATTATTGCCGTTTAAAACAAGGGTGTTGGCAGAAGCCCTGTCATTGTTTGGTTCCGATTCCGCAGCAAGGGTAGTTTTTACAACAAAGAACAGTAAAACAAGGAGTGCGGGTAAAATTTTGTGTTTCATAATTTTTTAAATTGTAACATAGAAGGGATCAATACGGATTATCCGTACTAAACTATTTTTTAAATGCAGCAGATTCCGCGCATTTATGTATCCCGGTCATTTTTCTTGGCGAAGCGATAATTTTCTGGGATGAAGTTTTTCTTCATTGCGAAAACCTTTATTCAATCAATTCTACTGTCAGGCTGTGTGCACACGATTTGCCGGAAGTGGCTTATGTAAGTGGATCGATTTTCTTGGTGAATCTTATTCAAACCTTGACTATAAAATAGGATGCTTCTGCAAGTTGTATTAACTTCATTCTATTAATCGTTGCATGTTTTCTACAATCTATACCTCTTTTTTAAAGTACAAAGTGCTGCACCTGATCATGTGGCTTTTGGTTGCATCAAGTACTTTTTTTGTTTATTACAATTCCGGGGAACGATTGTTGCCGCAAATTTGCAATGCCCTTGCCGTAAACGTTGTTGCTACGATTCCGTTTTATACCACCGCTTATTTTCTCATCCCGCGTTTTCTATACCCGCACCATTTTATAAAATTCATTTTTCTTTTTATTGCGCTCGTTTTAGGATCAGGAATGCTGATGCTCTTTTTGGTGCGAACGGTTGATTTTCTGTTCGACCCTTCGCGTGAAATCATATCAAGCGATCCGGATAAGTTGCGGTTTGATATAAATGTTTTCGTTTGGACCTCAATTATTGCAGGATTTGGCTCGGGCGGATTGAAAATTATGTCTGACAGTTTCAGACTTCGCAGGAGGCTATTAGAAGTGGAAAAGGAGAAATTATCGACCGAGCTGAATTTCCTGAGGTCGCAAATAAATCCGCATTTTCTTTTCAATGTGATGAACCTGATTTATTTTCAGATCAACAAGGAGAATAAAAATGCCCGCGAATCAATTCTGAAATTTTCCGAAATGTTGCGGTATCAGTTGTACGAATGTACTTCTGATAAAATAGAAATTCTTAAAGAATTAGACTACATACGCAATTATGTGGGGATTCAATCATTAAGGATGGAAAAAGGTTCAGATATTCAGTTGCTCGTAAGTCCCGGATTAGAAAACTTTAAAATTGCGCCGCTATTGATATTGCCGCTCGTAGAGAATGCGTTTAAGCATGTATCAAATTACAAAACACCGTCAGACAACCGGATATTTATAGAATTAAGGCAAATTCAGGGAGGAAGTTTTTTTATTCAAACCATCAACACCTGTGAAAACCTTCCTTCTGATTACCTCATAAAATCCAGCGGTCTGGGAATTGCGAATTTGAAAAGGCGATTAGAATTATTATATCCTGAAAAACACGAACTGTTAACCGAAAGGGTAGACAACGTATTTAAAACGAGTTTAAAAATCAGGTATGATGATTAATTGTTTAATTGTTGATGACGAGCCTATTGCCCGTAAAGGCATTTTGGAGCATGTAAAGCAGATTGACTTTCTGCATCCGGTTGCCAGTTGTAAAAATGCGATTGAGGCATCAAAAGTACTGGAATCGGTTCCCGTGGATCTTATCTTTCTCGACATTCAAATGCCAAAGCTTAATGGGATCGAATTCCTGAAAAGCCTTCCCAATCCGCCCCTGGTGATATTCACGACCGCTTATCCTGAATATGCCATTGATGGATTTGAGCTTGACGTTTCAGATTATTTATTAAAACCGATCAGCTTCGCCCGCTTCTATAAAGCCGCTTTGAAAGTGCGGGAATACTGGTCGTTGATGAATAGGCCCGTTGCACAGCAGACGAATGATTTCTTTTTTATTAAATGCAATCAAAAACTCGAAAAAATAAATTTCGCATCGGTTCTCTATATCGAAGGAATGTCTAATTATATCATCATCCACACCATTGATAAAAAGTATATAACCTATCTTACGTTCAAGAAAGTTGAGGAAACACTGCCATCGCACCTGTTTATTCGCATTCACAAATCCTATCTTGTTCCATTAAATGCGATAAAAACCATCGACCAGAATGAATTGTATGTCCACAATATCCGTTTACCCATCAGTAAAACGTATAAAGAGGAGGTGATGAAAAGAATCGACGGTAATTTCCTGAGAAGGTAGGCCAAAAAAAACCGGATATTTAAACATCCGGCCTTTCTTGCTTTTAGAAAAATAGCAATTAATGCACCGCACTTGTTCGCTCGTGCATCAACATATCTCTCACTTGAAAGACATCGCCACAGCTACCGGTGGCAATCTGTTTCAAATCTTTCGCTCTTCGTAATATATCATTAAACATTCTGATCATCGGGCTTTCTTCTGGTCGCAAAGACGCATCCACTACCATCATACTGTCGTTTTCGGAATCAAGGTCAGCATCAAATGCACCCGTTTGCGGACGACCGGTGAGAAATCCCGAAAGACCTGCTTCCGATCCGAAAAACACCGGTTCAACATGAAAGAAATTGGTTTGCAGTTCTCCTGAATGGCATCCGGTACAGGTATTTAAGGAGAAGACGTGTCTGGTCATCGTATTTCTTATAAAGGTTGTGGTTTGGCGCTGCGATGTTCCATTCCAGTGATAAACCGGCATTGTGCGGGCATCACCAAGAGGATTACCTAAGATATGGGCCGCACCGGCAAGGAAAAATTCCCCATCATAAGTATTAGGAATCCAATACGTATCATTACTGATGCTGTCTCTTCTTTCATTGATATACTTTACGAGCAGTTCCACATCGGGATTGGAAACCTGTGCGTTGTATTTATCCGCCGGGATCTGGGCAACGGTAGAAGGAACCAATTGATGATTCTTCTTGTTTAACCGGAATTCCCTGAATTCCGATATCACCGGCAATGGAGAGAATGCCCGGTCATTGGTTCTAACGGTATTCAAACAGTTTTGATTTGCTTTGTTGGCAGACTGGCCTGATTTTGTGAATTGATCAGTGATATTCTGCAGGGCCTGGTTGTAGGCAGCAGAACCAAGATCCAAATTTTTCAGATTAAACCATTGAATGGCCCAATCCTGGAGCTGATCGCAGAAATCCTGCTTTGGAACTCCATATTCGACTACAAAAGTGAAGGGTAAAGATTGGGTGCAATCGTTGTTGATCAGACAGAAAGTGAACCTTGCTTCTCCGGCTGGGATGCCGCTAAACCGTTCTCTGAGATCAAAGCGATTTAAAATCGATGTCAGTTTGAAGGGTGCAAAGCGCATATCCAAAAATCCGGACGGGTTTCCCGCCTTCTGGCTTTTATCCAGCCACGGGTTAATCAATAACTGCTGCACTTTCTTCCTTGCCAATACCGTATCGCCGTTTATGATCCGGTTTTTTGCAAAACTTCCTAACCAGTTTTTTACGAAATCAGACAGTTGCTGATCAGTGGCAATCTTATCGGGTGAGGGTGAAGCCAACTGCTGAAACAATGTCTTGAAAGACCATGCCCCATTTAAATTGCCGGTTTGAGTGCACGGATTCCAGGTTCGCTCCGGATCTTCAACCACCCGCAGATCGGTAATGAAAATGCTGTTTTTACGCAAAGAATCGATTAGTTTATTCGAAGTGGGAGTTGTTAAACCTGCAATTGAAACCGCATTGAATTTGTCGAGCCTTTCAGCTTTGAAGTCGGGAAGGTTTCGTTCTACCAACATTGCACGATGTTCGAAACGATAGGCCTTTTGGCGGCTTAACTTCATTTGCTGCATCATCTGAACGGCTTCATTTCTGAAAGCCCTAATATTAGCGGGAATGCGGGCCGTATAAATTCCATCGCCTGCTTTTTCATCGTAGTTTTTACCGTCATCGGAAAAGGAGAGCAGAGCGTTTCCCGCATCAAGACTGAACGCAGGACCGCTATATTTTGTCTTCGGATAATAAGCCATTATCAACAAATGATTCGCATCACCCGGTATTTTTTTAACCATTACGTCTTCTGCAGCCGGAACGATCGTGCCGCGGCCGGAAGCAGATTTAAAATCAAGACCGGCAGTTTGACTTTCCTGAAAGTCGGTTGATTGAGAAGACCTTGCCCGGTTTTCCGGACCGTCGCCTTCTTCCGTTGTCGCCAGATAGTTCCAGGAAAGCAACAGAAGGCTAAACAAAACAAATGGCAGGAATACGATTTTTTGCTTAAATGTTTTCATGTCTGATAAAAATAGGATAAAAAATTTTTATTTTATTCCAAGGCATTGGCAAGAAAAGCAGAAGGACAAATTCATAGCTGATCAGATTTTAAAGACAATATTAGTCTGTTTTTCTTCAAAGGTTTAGAATAAAAAGAAATTAAAAATAGGAAAAGTTTTTAAACAATTCAATCTGCGTGCATCTTTTTTTAAGAATTACAGGATCCGCCCCCCAAAAAAAAAGCGGCTCATAGTTCAATGCAGCCGCTTTTCAAATAGGAAAAGTTGTTATTGTAATGCGTTCTCAATATAATCCTTTACTTCGCCTCCCTTTTTGGAAGCTATATTTTGTAATATTCCATTGAAAACAGGATCTGTATACTGACGGTAATCTTCCGGAATTGAATTTTTAAACGTCACGATCTCATCAACCCCAAGTTTGATCTTTCCCGGATCATCGATTCCTGCCAGATATTGTCCGAAAGCCGCGATTGCAGCAAATTTTTCCTGCGTCAGGGGCATCAAACGAATTCTATCATACAGATATTCAAAATCCGCTTCGATTCCGTTCTTCATGATGATTTGATTGGCCACTTCTCCCAACTTGCCACGCGAATCTGCCGCCACGCTTTTTGCAAGGATGTAAGATGAATCGGGCACTAATTTCGCGATGCCTTCCAGTGCCGCACCCGCTATACTGTAAGACGAGTCGTGGAGGTTTTTTTGAAACAGGGTGAGATACTTTTTGTCTCCCAGTCCGGCCAGTGCTTCGATAGCTTTCGCCTTTGTTTTCCTGTCAGGATCAGACATCGCAATTTTTTCTACAAGCGGGAGAAAATCGTTTTCAGCTACCTGTTCATTTTTCATGATAAGATCGAGGGATAATTTTCTTATTCCCGAAAAGCTGTCGTTCAATCCCCAGGCAAGGTCCGGCATTTTGTTCTTCCCGAAATATTCCAATGCTTCGCGCCGGTCGAGGTAGAGCGGAGCCGACTTAAACTGCTTCCTGAAATTGTCGGCCGTTTTGTTGTCCGTTTTCTCCCACAACATGGTCTTTTGTGCATCAACATTTATGAGGTCCGGCCGGGAGGTATAGCTGAACTCAAAAGTATCAATTTTGTTATTGAGCCACCGTTCATACCTGGTTTTGTTGTTCCCTGTGTAAACGTCAATTTTCAGGGGTAACTTAAACAGATTGCCTTTTTGTGTTTGTTCTACGATTACCTGCGCTTTCCCGGCAGTGTCATTATATAGATATTTGATGGTCACTTCCGGATTACCGCTTCCAAAATACCACTGATTCCAAAACCAGTTCATGTCCTGACCGGTTACATCTTCGAATGCAAGGCGAAGTTGGTGTGCTTCTCCCGTTTTAAATTTATTGGTAACGAGATATTGGTTTAAGGCAGCAAAAAAAGCATCGTCACCGGTATATTCCCTCAACATTTTCAATATTCTTCCTCCTTTCTGATAACTCACTGCATCGAACATATCTTCCTTGTCTTTGTAATAAAAACGCACAAGGTCCTTATTGGAGTCGCCACTCATCAAATAGGTCTTCATTGCATTATAATTATATTCGTCGGCAGCATCTTTTCCGTATTTATATTCGGTCCACATCGTCTCACTGTAATCTGCAAAACTTTCGTTTACGGTAAGGTTGCTCCAGCTCTCCGCCGTTACCAGATCGCCAAACCAATGGTGAAATAATTCATGCGCAATCACGTGTTCCCAGGTGTTTCCATCCAACAGCTGCCGCGCATTTTGATAAGCACTTTCCTGGTGAAGGGTAGCCGTCGTATTTTCCATTGCTCCGCTCACGTATTCTCTGCCAACAATCTGAGCATATTTCGGCCATTGGTAATCCACACGGAGAATTTTGGAAAAGAACTTCATCATTTCAGGGGTGCCGCCAAAAATTCCGCGGGCAACCGGCGCATATTCCTTTTCAACGTAGTAGCTGACTTCTTTTCCTTCATAACTGTCTTTCACGATTGAATACTCTCCAACGCCCATAAAAAATAAATATGGAGCATGTGGAAGATCCAGCTTCCAGGTGTCAGAACGGGTTCCGTCTGCATTCTTTTTCTGATTCACCAGCAATCCGTTCGAAAGGGTTACAAATTTTGATGGAACGGTCATAGTAATTTCCTCCGTTGACTTCTGGTCGGGTTTATCGATAGTCGGCATCCATACACTGTTACTTTCGGTTTCGCCCTGCGTCCAGATCTGAGTAGGTTCGTTTTTCTTTTCACCCCTCGGATTGATGAAATACAATCCCTTAGCTCCAGTTATGGCTGTACTGGCCTTTCCTTCGTATTCATCAGGTCTTGAAATATAATCAATGTAAACGGTATATTTCTGACCTTTCAGGTAGGTTTTGTCGAGCTTTATAAACAACTGCATTGAATCATATTGATAGTTCAGTTTTTTTTTGGAAGAACCGTTGATCAGCAATATTTCATTGATGTGCATTCCTTTGGCATCGAGCGTGAGGGAGTCAGTCGGATAAAAATGCGGACTGAGCGTTAACCATGCTTTTCCATACATCCGGGATTTGGTGAAATCAAAGTTTACGTCAAGCTTTGTGTGGATCAGATCATTAATCTTTGTAGCTGAGGCGCGGTAATTTTTTTTCCAGGCAGGATTAATTTCTGCATGCACTACAACCGGTTGGCCTTGTGACAGCTGGAAGGAAAAAATAAGAAGGATTACAATTAGTTTACGCATGATATTTTTTTTCAAATTTAATTTCGAAGTTAAAATAATGCATTCTTTAATAACTGGCATAAAATAAGCAGTCATCGATTTAAAATTTAAGGGCTAATTTTCATTTTAGCTATTTTTGTTTAAACAATTACGAATGCACAAGTTAATAACGGCTATTTTTCTCATAGGTTGTTTTCATTCTTTAAATGCACAGCAAAACCATTTTGTGTATATACAGTCTGATGACAAGCAACCGTTTGCTGTATCGATCAACAATAAGGAATATACCGCTTCCTCTATCGGCTATGTGATCATTCCAAAGCTGCAGGACGGAAATTATAACCTTACTGTCAGCTTTCCGAAACAAAGCGTTCCCAGGCAGGAATTTGAAATAAGTGTTTCGAAGGATGCAGGATACTCGTTAAAAAATTTTGGAGAAAAGGGATGGGGATTGTTCAATCTCGATTCCCTTGATATTACAATGGCTGGAAATAAAAAAGCAGGCGATATTGCTCAAAAGCCCAACAGCAATGCCTTTGGAGATATGCTCTCCGGCGCGGTAAATGACGAAAGTATTAAGGATATTGCAGCCGCGAAACCCGCAGTTGAGCCTGCTGCATCGAATCCAAAACAGGAAGAGACTGCTGTTGCAACACCGGTAGCGGTAAATAAAGAAGCTGAAGTAAAGGCGGAGAATCCGGATGCCGGCATTGAATTGCTGAAAAAAAACAAGTCGGCTGAGGGTATGGAAATGATTTTTGTTGATCCAACTTCCACGGCTGCCGACACCGTAAAAATTTACCTGGTAACGGCAGAACAACCGAAAGTGAAGACCGAAGATAAGGTTGCATCAGCGCCAGCGGATGAACCGGTTTCTGAGGGTTCAAAAAATGAAGAAACCGTCGTTAGTGGAAAGGAAAAAACCGACATAAACAATCCGTTTTATAATTCCACTCAAAACAATACCGTTCAGCCCGAATCGGCTGCGCCGGCAGGCAACACTTCCACACCACCGGCTGCCGTGAATGCATTTCGGGATGAATGCGACGATATGTTTACGGGTTCTGAACTTGAAAAACTCAGGAAGAAAATGATTGGAGTCAATTCCGATGATAAGATGACAGCACTTGCCGAAAAAGCAATCGGGAAAAAATGTATTATCTCAAAACAGGTAAGAAATCTTGGACCCTTATACTTGTCTGATGCTGCCCGTTTTCGCTTTTTCAGCGCCATGTATCCGCATGTTTATGATCTTGGTGCTTTTGCCGCCCTGGAAAATCAGCTCATCGACCCCGATTATAAGGATAAATTCCGCCAGTTGTTTAAATAAGCATGCCCAGATATTTCTTAGATGTAGCGTATCGTGGATTGGCTTATTCCGGTTTTCAAAAGCAGGAAAATGCTGTCACTATTCAAACGGTAGTGGAAGATTCGTTGCAGCTGATTTTTCAGCAGCGGTTTGAACTCACTGGTTCTTCCCGTACCGATGCAGGGGTAAATGCGCTCCAAAACTTTTTTCATTTTGATGCCGAAGCTCCGCTAAACCTTGCACGGATCTACAATCTTAATGCTGTTTTACCAGCTGATATCGCTATAAAACGATTCTTTGAAGTAGCAGGCCATCGCCATTGCCGTTTTGATGCTGCCTATCGCGAATACCATTATCACATTTACCGGAAGAAAGATCCGTTTTGGGTAGAGACTGCCTATCATTATCCGTTTAACCTTGACCTGGAGCTAATGGATGAGGCTGCGGCGCTTGTGCAGCAAAACAAATCCTTCTATGCATTCAGTAAGAGAAACACACAGGTTAAAACCTATGTCTGTAATATTTTTGAATCCCGCTGGGAGCAGGGTGATAACCATCTCGCTTATATCGTGAGAGGAAATCGTTTTCTCAGGGGAATGGTAAGAGGTTTGGTAGGAAGTATGCTGCAGGTTGGCAGGAGGCGAATTTCCATTGACGATTTTCAGGCATTATTAAATGGAACTTCAACGGTGCAGGCCGATTTTTCTCCGCCCGGTAGAGGATTGTTTTTAGCAAAAGTTGTTTTTCCGTGGGAGGAAGAATTGCGCGGATAGTAGAGGAGTTGTACCTTAGTTCTTAAGGAATTCCAAAAAAGAGAAGATATTTAAATTAAAAGTTGGTGGTTTAAAAAACCGCCGTATTTTTGCGCCCGCTTTCAGATGGAAAGCCAGATCTTTTGAAGCAGGAAAAGTAAAAAAGCAGAGGAAAAAATTTCGTCTTTCTGAAGAAAAATTTGGAGCGGATTATTACGCTTCTTACTTTTGCAATCCGGTTTTGAAAATCGAGAAAGCTCATTGATTATCAGGTAAATGTGAAAGAAAAATCAAAGGAAAAAAACTTCAGTTTTCTTTTGAAAATTTGAAAATTCCTTCTTATCTTTGCAGCCCGAAAAAAAGGGAATAGTTCTTTTAGGAAAGTGGGTTAGGAAGAGGGAGTAGGTGAGATAATTTTTTTCACTTTTATTTTGTCAGAATTAAAAAGGTTCCTAC
>JAFAEW010000077.1 GCA_023423835.1 Bacteroidota bacterium
CCTCGAACAGGCTAATGTTGTTAGCAGCATTTTGTACAATTATTACAATTTAAAAGGAAATGAAATCACTTACGAAAATCCGGATGATTTCATTATTCACAAGGTGATGCAGACAAAACGTGGCAATGCCTTTTCCAACGGGCTGTTGTATCTCATATTGGCAGAGCAGTTAAACATTCCCGTAAGGGCCATCAACATTCCGCGGCAGTTTGTGCTCGCCTATTTTGGAAAGGGTTCCGATCCTGATGCCAGTCCCGATTATTCCAGATCAAAAATCAGCTTTTATGTAGATGCTGTTAGCGGACAGCCATTCACGCACAACGATATGGACAATTATTTCAAGCGGATCATGGTGCCGCCTGTGCCCACATATTTCAAGCCTTTGAACAAAAAGCGGATCATACAGATGGTTTTGGAAGAACTGGCGAGATGTTTTGAACGCCCTGAGGTCATGTACAAACAAAAAGAATTGCTGCAACTTTCGGCCCTGCTCAACGATTGAAACGAAATCTAAAAAAACAGCTTATACACAAGAGCCGGAATTGTGATAATCAGCGTCATCAAAAATATTCCCTTGGCTGTTTTTATCCGATTGGTATTGGCGAAAAATGAAAATACCAACACATTTAAAATTAACGCAAGGCTGATTGCTGCCGTCAGGAATGTCTTGTTTTCAACCATTACAAACAGAAAGTATCCGAATGGAGTTGAAGATGCCTTCCACAAATAAAAGGCAATTATGCCAATAAACGGAGCAAGCAGTCCAAGGAATATTCCCAGATAAAAATTATTCGCTTTTCTCAACGGTTTCGTTTAAAACGTGTTCAAGTTTATCTTTCAGCTTATAATTGGTAAGGTCAAAGTGCACCGGAACCACGCTCACATAATTGTTTTCTAATGCCCATACATCGGTGTCGGTTCCCTTATCAAAATTTACAAACGCACCGGTAAGCCAATAATATTTCCGGCCGGTTGGATCGAGCCTTTCATCAAACTCTTCGCGATATTTTGCATAGGCCTGTTTGCAAACTTTAATGCCTGCTATCAGGCTCTCATCCACGGCGGGAATATTTACATTCAAACACAAATGTTTGTCGTAATGCCGGCCCAATAAGTGTTCAACTATGATATGAACGTATTTTTTTGCTCCGGTGAAATCTGCTTCGATACTGTAATCAAGCAAGCTGAAACCGATGCTGGGAATGCTTTCTATCGATGCCTCGAGGGCCGCACTCATCGTTCCGGAATAAATAACATTAATACTGTGATTGGCGCCGTGGTTTATGCCGCTCAGACAGATGGTTGGTTTTTGATGCAAAACCTTATCCACTGCAAGTTTTACGCAGTCAACCGGTGTACCGCTACACTGATAGGCCTCAATTTCATCAAAGAGGTTTACAGGAGTGAGCCTCAGTGGTTGTCCGATGGTTATTGCGTGGCCCATTCCGCTTTGCGGCTTATCGGGAGCCACTACTACCACTGTACCCAGATCTTTTACTGCTTCAACTAATGCTTTAATGCCCGGCGCTGCTATACCATCATCATTTGTCACTAATATAATAGGCCTGTCTTTAGAATCCTTTTTTGCCATTGGTGCAAGATAAATATTTTCACAGGATTTAATTTTTCGACGGTATTTAAAAAAATAACAATTTTAAATCCATCGATTTTTTATGGATTGCAATTGCGGAACTAACCGTTGAAAAATAGAAAATCTTAAAGCGCAAATGCGTACTTTCGTAGCTTATAAAGTTCGAAAGAGCAGGTTTTATCAAAAGTGATAAACAATTTCTATTCAATTCAATAATGGCGAATAAAGTAACAAAGATAGGCGTACTCACTTCCGGCGGAGATTCTCCCGGCATGAATGCAGCGATAAGAGCAGTGGTAAGAACCGGAATTTATTATGGAATGGATGTTTTCGGAATTTACAAAGGTTACAACGGGATGATTGAAAACGATATCGTTCAGATGAGTTCCCGTTCGGTCGCCAATATTATTCAACGCGGCGGCACGATCTTAAAAACAGCGCGAAGTAAAGAGTTTTACAGTGAGGAAGGCCGCGAACTTGCCTATAAGCGTTTATGTGAGAAGGGAATCAACGGGCTCGTGGTTATCGGAGGAGATGGCAGCTTTACCGGCGCCTATAAACTGAGCCGCGAATACGATCTTCCATGCGTGGGAATTCCCGGCACAATCGACAAGGATCTTTACGGAACTGATTTTACCATAGGATTTGATACAGCCGTGAATACCGCGGTTACCTGTATCGACAAGATAAGAGATACCGCCGATGCACACGACCGCTTATTTGTAGTGGAAGTCATGGGCAGACATGCCGGATACATTGCGCTCCACAGCGGCATCGCAACGGGAGCGGAAAATATCCTCATTCCCGAAGACAACAGTACGATTGAAGAAGTGATCTGTTCACTTACAGAAAAACAAAAAAGAAAGAAACTGGTAAACCTCGTTGTAGTGGCGGAAGGACACAGTTCGGGCGGAGCAGCGGGCGTTTCAAAAATCATCAAGGAAGAACTGCCGAATCTCGATGTCAGGGTTACAATCCTCGGGCATATTCAAAGAGGTGGATCTCCAACCTGTATCGATCGCGTCATTGCGAGCCGCATGGGTTATCACGCAGTTGAAGCTTTAATGGAGGGCAGACACAATGTGATGGTGGGCATTCTCAATAACGCCATTCATTACACGCCACTGGAAGTAGCGATTCGGGAAAAGCAAAACATAAGTGAGGACTGGCTAAAAATTGTAAAGATTCTTGCCAGTTAATCTTATATTGAAGTTAGCAGAAGAATAATATTATCAGATTAAACAGATTTAATGAAAGAAAAGGTTATTAAATACCTGCACAGGGAAATGGACAAACAGGCAGGTATTCAACATGCTTTCCATAAGACAAAAATTGTAGCCACCGTAGGTCCTTCGAGTGATACATTTGAAAAGTTACTTGAGTTGGTACGTGCCGGAGTAAATGTTTTCCGGTTAAATTTTTCTCATGGAACGAATGAAGACAAGGCAAAGATTATCGAAAATATCCGTTTGATTAATCAGAAGGAACCTTATAATATTTGTATCCTTGCCGATCTGCAAGGCCCGAAGTTACGGGTTGGCGAAATTGAAAACGGTTCGCTCAATCTGCAATACGGTGATATTCTCACCTTCACTTCCCGCGAAAAGGTAGTGGGCACAAAGGAGCGGATCTACGTATCTTACCCGCGTTTGCATGAAGACGTGAAAGTGGGAGATAAAATCCTGATCGACGACGGAAAAATTGAGGTGGTTGTAATTGAAATTACTCCTGAAGGCGACGTGAAGGTGGCGGTAACTTATGGCGGCATCTTATTGCCGAAAAAGGGCGTAAATCTTCCTGATACCAATATCTCGCTTCCCTCCATGACGGAAAAAGATATTAAGGATCTCGAATTTATCATCTCTAAAAACGTTGACTGGGTGGCGCTTTCCTTCGTTCGGAATGTTCAGGATATTACCGACCTTAAGAAGAGAATCAAAGCCAAAAACAGCAGCATCAAGGTGATCGCAAAAATTGAGATGCCGTCGGCTTTGAAGGATCTCAGAAATATTGTGCTTGAATCGGATGGTGTGATGGTGGCCAGAGGAGATCTCGGCGTTGAGTTGCCGGTAGAAAAAGTTCCGATGGCACAAAAGGACATCATCAGAAAATGTATTCACCGCGCAAAACCCGTCATCGTTGCCACACAGATGATGGAAAGTATGATTGAAAATATCAAACCCAACAGAAGCGAAATCACCGATGTGGCCAACGCGGTGCTCGAAGGCGCCGATGCGGTAATGCTCAGTGCGGAAACCGCTACGGGAAAACATCCGACCCTCGTTGTGGAAACGATGAGAAAGATTATTCTCGAAGTTGAAAAAACAGAGTATCGCTACAACCGTGAAGAAGACCTGAAACCCTTACCACAGTCGCCCTCATTCTTAAGTGATGCCATCTGTTACAATGCCTGCAAAATTGCCCGCGATGTTAACGCCGATGCTCTCGTGGGAATGACGCAAAGCGGTTATACAGGCTTTGTTTTAAGTACTTATCGTCCGAAAGCGCCTCTGTACGTTTTCACAAAAGTGCGGACGCTGGTGAACCAGCTAAGCCTTAGCTGGGGAGTGCGGGCATTTTTTTACGATGAAGAAGAAAGCGTTGATACGATCATTGGGGATCAGATAGATATTTTAAAAGAAAGAGGATTCTTGAAAAAAGGCGATATCCTCGTGAGCACGGGAAGTACACCGGTACATCTGCATCTTCCGACAAACATGATTAAAATTACCAAAGTAGAATAATCTAAAGACTGTAATATGAAGAAGCTATTTCTGTCGCTGCTGCTGACCGTCCTTGTCGTTGCCATTCAGGCACAGGAAATTAACCTGGTGCCGCAACCGGTTTCGCTGACGCAGGGGACGGGCGTATTTAAACTCGACAAAGCCACCTCGTTTCAATTTGATAATTCCGGACTGCAGAAATCCGTTGATTTTTTTAATCATTATTTGAGTGAATACTACGGGATGAATTTGGCTTCCAATAAAAAATCCGGCGGCACTTCCATCCGGCTTACAATGGAGCCGAAGGAAAAAGCAATTACCGGTAGTTACGAGATGTCGGTTTCTCCAAACAAAATCGAGATTACGGCCAACGATGAGGAAGGCGTTTTTTATGCCATTCAAACACTCATTCAATTGTTGCCGGTTGACCGTGCTGCCACATTAGAAATTCCGCAGGTTAAAATCATTGATTCTCCGAGATTTGCCTATCGGGGATTGATGCTCGATTGTAGCCGTCATTTCTTCTCCACAGACTTCATCAAGCGATATATTGATTTCATTGCGATGAGTAAGATGAATACCTTTCATTGGCATCTGACCGATGACCAGGGCTGGCGAATTGAGATAAAAAAATATCCGCGTCTCACAGAAATCGGTGGCTGCAGAAACGGAACGATTACCGGCCGCTATCCGGGCAATGGAAATACAAACGAAAAATATTGCGGATATTATACACAGGATCAGGTAAAGGAAATCGTGCAGTATGCGGCCGATCGCTACATCACCGTCATTCCGGAGATCGAGATGCCCGGCCATGCATCTGCGGCGATTGCAGCTTATCCTCAATTGAGTTGCTTTCCAGGTCAGGCTACGGAAGTGAAACCCAAGATCACCTGGGCGGGTCCCGACACCGGAAAGCAGGTACAACAGGCGTGGGGCGTATTTCCCGACATCTTCTGTCCGTCCGATTATACCTTTAATTTTCTTAAAGACGTACTCGATGAAGTGATGGCACTTTTCCCATCCACCTATATTCACATCGGCGGGGATGAGGCGCCGAAAGATTACTGGAAGAAATCAGAATTTTGTCAGCAATTGATCAAAGAAAAAGGGTTAAAAGATGAACATGAATTGCAAAGCTATTTTGTTCAGACGATAGAGAAATATTTAAACAGCAAGGGCAGAAAGATCATCGGTTGGGATGAGATTCTTGAAGGCGGCCTTGCTCCAAATGCTACCGTGATGAGCTGGAGAGGTGAGCAGGGAGGAATTGAAGCCGCCCAACAACACCATGATGTCATCATGACGCCCACCACCTATGTCTATTTCGACTATGCGCAGTCAAAGAATGAAGACAGCCTCACGATTGGCGGTTATATTCCGGTAGAAAAAGTTTATAACTACAATCCCTTGCCGGCGCAGTTGACCGCGGAAGAACACGGCTTTATTATGGGAGCGCAGGCAAATGTTTGGACAGAATATATGAAAACACCTTCCAAAGTTGAGTACATGATTTTTCCGCGATTGGCCGCTCTAAGCGAGGTGCTTTGGACTCCCCTGGAAAAAAAGGATTGGGAGGGTTTTAAAAAACGCCTTCCCGCAGTTGAGAAACGCTATCAGCTCTGGAATGTAAACTTCAATAAAAAAGGAATCGATAACGGAGAATAATACTTTGATTTTACCGAAATGAAAAAGTCGCATTCACAGCGACTTTTTTTATGCTCCTTTCAAACTCAAAATCACATTTATCGTGAGTGCCACAATAATGGTGTTATAAAAGAAGGAGATAATACTGTGGAGTAATGTCAGGTGGCGCATTCGGGATGTGGTAATATCGACATCCGACACCTGGAAGGTCATTCCGATAACGAATGAGTAATAGGCAAAATCAAGAAAATCAGGCCTTTTTTCACCGGGAAATCTTAAACCTCCAATTTCAACCTTTGGTGTATCGGGATTGTCGTAATAATACAGATGCGCATAGCGCAGCGTAAATATGGTATGAAACAGGAGCCATGAAAACAGCATTCCGATAATGGCAACGGTAACCGTAATACTCGTCTCCGTTTTTGATTCGTATTTAGCGGAGAGCAATAAAAAAACGGCCAGAAATCCGATGAAGATCGAAGCGAGAGAAAGAATGAAAACCACCGGCCTTTTTTGGTCCTGCTTCTTTGCCTGCGGAATCGTTTCGGCTGCATCGGTTATAAAGATGGTGATCCAGCTCATTAGCAGCATACTGAAACTAAATGAATCCCAGCCGATCATCAAATGGGTAAGACTGTGGACACCTTGAGGTTTGATAAGGAAGTAAACCACTGCCCCAATGCATAAGCTGATGAGAAAGCGTTGGCTCGAACGGGTGTAGTTGAATAAAACCTTGATCCGTTTAAAAAATTTTTTCCTCCTCATTTTTGAAGAATTGATCGATCATCCACGTTGTAACCGACAAAAAATATACTCATCAAAACTCCTGCAAAAAATGTGCACGAGCGAAGAATTAGCATTCAACGGTTACTCCTCATTAAATAAAGTAAAGAAGTAATATTATATTTGACCTTCATTTTTAAAATCAAATTAATTTTCATGATAGATTCGTTTGAAAAAATTCAGTGTCAGATCTATGCGAATCCGGCGGAAGGATCACGATATGTGGCAGGAGAGATTGCAGATCTGATTAAGGAAAAAGAAGCTGAAGGGAGACCACTGGTACTCGGGTTGGCCACCGGATCAACCCCCATCAGTCTGTATGAAGAATTGGTAAGACTTCATAAACACGAAGGTTTGAGTTTTAAGAATGTTATCACCTTTAACCTCGACGAATATTACCCCATTCAAAAAGATGCGCGACAGAGTTACCACAGTTTCATGCATCGCCATCTGTTTGATCATATTGATATCAATCCGGAAAACATTCATGTTCCCGATGGAAGTATTCCGCGGGATAAGGTGAAAGAATACTGTATCGCTTACGAGAAGAAAATTGAAGAAGCGGGCGGAATCGATTTACAGATCCTCGGAATTGGAAGCAATGGCCATATCGGATTTAATGAACCGGGATCGAGCATATACTCCAAAACGCGGTTGATCAGCCTCGATCACAATACCAGAGTCGTAAATTCCAGGGAATTTAAAGACATCACCAAAATGCCGCGGCTTGCCTTAACGATGGGAATAAATACCATCATGCAGGCGAAGAAAATTATTCTCATGGCCTGGGGATTCAAAGGGCCCATTGTAGCGAAGGCGGTGGAAGGAAATGTAACCGAACAGGTGCCTGCCAGTATTTTGCAACAACACGACAACTGCGTATTCATTCTCGATAAACAATCTTCATCAGATTTAACGCGTTTCAAAGAGCCCTGGTTGAGCGGTGAAGTAGAATGGACGCCCCAGGTGATAAAAAAGGCCGTGGTGAACATGGCTTTGAAGTTGAAAAAGCCGGTACTCGGGCTTACAAACCACGATTACAATGAAAACGGTCTTGCAGAATTACTGGTTGAAAAAGGCGACGCGTATGAAGTAAATCTCCAGGTTTTTTACATGTTGCGCGACAGTATAACCGGCTGGCCCGGTGGAAAGCCGAATGCGTTTTTGCCTTCACATCCCGAACGCAGTGAACCATATCCGAAAACGGTTTTGATATTTTCACCGCATCCCGATGACGATATCATCAGTATGGGAGGGACCTTTATGCGGCTGCATGACCAGGGACACAATGTGCATGTGGCTTATCAAACCAGTGGAAACATCGCCGTTACAGATGAATTTGTAACGCGGTTTCTCGATTTTGCTGTAGGATTTGAACAGCTCTTTAAGATGGACAATGAGAAAAGCAGTGAGATCCTTGATACCGCTAAAAACTTTCTAAAAACCAAGCAGGCAAATGAAATGGATACGCCCCAGATCAGGGCAATAAAGGGTCTGATAAGAAGATGTGAGGCAAGGGCAAC
>JAFAEW010000078.1 GCA_023423835.1 Bacteroidota bacterium
CCTCTGAATAGCATTCTGCTATTATCAAGACTACTGTCAGAAAACCATTCGCAAAACCTCACTTCTGATCAAATCGAATACGCACAAGTGATTCAGACTTCAGGAAACGGCCTGTTGCGGTTGATCGATGAAATCCTTGATCTCTCCAAGATCGAATCCGGCAAAATGGAGTTGGAATACCAGGACGTAGCCATTTCAGAAGTTACCGGTGAAATGCGACAATTATTCAGCGAAGTTGCTAAACAAAAAGGTATTGCCTTTGACATTCACACGGCTTCAAATGTTCCTGAACTGATTGAAACCGATAAGTTACGACTGGAGCAGATCTTAAGAAACCTGTTGTCAAATGCAATAAAGTTTACTTCCGAAGGCTCCGTTACCATGAACATCCGGAAGGAGGGTGCATCCATCTTATTTAAGATATCCGATACCGGCATCGGAATTCCCGCTTCGAAGCAACAGCATGTCTTTGAGGCTTTCCAACAGGCCGACGGTTCTACCAGAAGAAAGTATGGCGGCACCGGCCTGGGCTTATCCATCAGCCGCGAACTGTCGAAGCTGCTCGGAGGTGAGATTATACTGAAAAGCGAAGAAGGAAAAGGCAGCAGTTTTACGCTTTTTATTCCGCTGAAAAAGGGATATTCCACCTGGCAATTTCAAAACCTGGCTTTGAGTCAGAAGATGGAAGGGCCGTTAGATGAAATTCAAAAAGAAGCAGAACCGGTTCCTCAAAACGAATTTATTTCCACCAATATTCCCGGCGCAGTGTCCGATGACCGCGATATTATCGAAGATAACGATAAGGTAATCCTGATTGTGGAAGATGACACTTCCTTCGCCCGTTCACTGCTCGAGTTCACCCGTTCAAAAAAATATAAAGGCCTGGTAGCGGTAAGAGGAGATGAGGGAATTGAACTGGCAAAAAAGTTCCATCCTTTAGGCGTTTTACTCGATCTTCAATTGCCGGTGAAAAGCGGTTGGGAAGTAATGAAAGAACTGAAGGCCGATCCTGCCACAAAACACATTCCGGTACACATCATGTCGTCGCACCAGATGCGCAACAAATCCATCGCCTCGGGTGCGATCGAATTTATCAGTAAACCGATGGCTTTCGAAAAAATGGGCGAGATTTTTCAGAAGATTGAAAACGCTTTGTCAAACTATCCCAAAAAGGTGATGATTGTAGAGGAAAACGCAAAACATGCAAAAGCACTTGCATATTATCTGGAAAATTTTAACGTGAGCACAGAGATAAAAGAAAATGTTGCCGATGGTATTCGCGCTTTTCGTAACAAAGACGTAAACTGTGTGATCCTCGACATGGGCATTCCCGCAAATCATTCATTCGAAATGCTCGAAGAAGTGAAGAAAACGCCCGGACTCGAAAACCTTCCGATCATTATTTTCACCGGAAAAAATTTATCACAAACCGAAGAAGGAAAAATTAAAAAGTACGCCGATTCCATCGTTATTAAAACAGCTCATTCATTCCAGAGAATTTTAGATGAGGTGTCGCTCTTCCTTCACCTCGTTGAAGAAAATAAGAATGGCAAAAGCCTCGTCCGCTACAAAAAAATGGGCGCCCTGGAAGAAATTCTGAAAAACAAGAAAGTCTTGATAGCCGATGATGACGTAAGAAACATTTTTTCTCTTACAAAGGCTTTGGAGGTGTATGGAATGGAGGTTTTTTCTGCTATCGACGGAAAGGAAGCGATGCAAAAGATCAGCGAGATCAAACAGGTTGATATTGTTTTGATGGATATGATGATGCCCGAAATGGACGGTTACGAAACCATCAGGGAGATCCGCAAAAATCCAGCCTACCGAAACCTTCCTATTATTGCTGTAACGGCAAAAGCAATGACGGGCGACCGTGAAAAATGTATCGGAGCGGGAGCATCAGATTATATCACCAAGCCGGTGGATGTTGATCAGTTAACATCCCTTCTAAGGGTATGGTTGTACGATCAGCCGTAATTAATTCCAATTCTCAAAATTTTGAGCCGATGAGTGAAAAACAGAAAAGCATTCTCATTGTTGATGATGATCAGCGTAATATTTATGCGCTTTCCGAAGTATTAAAAGCGCACAATTTCACGGTGGTTTCTGCCGAAAGTATGCAGGAAGCCTTTGAAAAATTAAAAAACGGGCACACCATTAGTATTATTCTTCTCGATATGATGATGCCAGAAATGGATGGCTATGAAGGCATCAGGTTGCTGAAAAAAGATGCAAGCTTAAGAGATCTTCCGGTATTTGCATTAACTGCGCAGGCGATGACGGGTGACAGGGAAAAATGCCTTGACGCAGGAGCGCGGGAATATTTTTCCAAGCCGGTAGATGTTTCGCTGCTGCTGAAGAAATTGAATGAATATTTAAAATAGAATAATGCTGGATTACCTGATTAATGAGGAAGAATTGGATGTTTTGTTGAATGCACTCATTTCAGAGCATGGCTATGATTTCACCAATTATGCAAAAAGTTCTTTAAGGCGGAGAGTCAGCCGGCTCATGGTAATGGAAAAATTTCCAAGCTTCGCCGAACTGTTTTACCGTGTGAAAACCGATTCTTCTTTCTTGCAAAAGTTCATTGAAGAAATTACGGTAAATGTGTCCGAAATGTTTCGTGACCCGATGGTTTTTAAATATATCCGCGAAAAGATATTGCCGGTATTGGCTACCCATCCGGTCATAAGAATATGGCATGCCGGCTGTGCCCATGGTGAAGAAGTTTATTCAATGGCTATCCTGCTCGAAGAGGCAAAGCTGTTGCATAAGTCGTTGCTCTATGCTACAGATATCAATCCCACCGTGATCGAAAATGTGAAAAAGGGAATTTTTCCCATCAGCCAGATGAAGCTTTATTCGGAAAACTACATTGCAGCCGGTGGAAAACAGGATTTTTCTTCTTATTATACAGCGCACTACAACCGTGTAATATTCAACGATAATCTTAGACTCAAGATGATTGTTGCCACCCATAATCTTGTGACGGACCGTTCATTCAATCAGTTTCAGTTGATTTTCTGCCGCAATGTGCTCATATATTTCAACAAAACATTACAGGGAAAAGTGCTTACGCTGATAGATGACAGCCTGGAAAACCTCGGATTTTTGGTTTTGGGAACGAAAGAAAATCTGCGCTTTTCCGCCCTGTCAGATACCTATATGCAGGTTGAAAAAGATCAGAAAATATGGAGAAAAATGTAGCTGAACAATATAAATTGATGGTGATCGGCGGTTCTGCCGGCAGCCTCGAAGTGATTATCAAAATATTTGATTCGCTGCCGAATGCTGTTTCGCTCACAATCGTCTTAATCCTTCACCGGAAAAGCTCAGTTGATAATACGCTGGTTGACCTGCTCGCTTCAAAAACCGCCATTCAGGTTAAAGAAGTTGAAGACAAAGAGCCGTTGTTGATAAATACTGTTTACGTTGCTCCTCCCGACTATCACTTGCTCATTGAAGATAAAACGTCCTTTTCACTAGACACCTCTGAGAAGGTGCTCCACAGCCGTCCGAGTATTGATGTTACTTTTGAATCAGCCGCGGAAATTTTTGGAAAGTCGGTTATAGGCATTCTGCTATCGGGAGCAAGTGCTGACGGAGCCGCCGGCCTGTGCACAATTAAAGAATGCGGCGGCCTTACCATCGTGCAGGATCCTGAAACAGCGGAAGTTGGTTTTATGCCGCAGCAGGCAATACAAATGGGCGGCGTTGATAGGGTGATCAATGGAAATGACCTTCCCTCCTACCTGCAGAGGTTTTTTCTCCGTTCCGGGCTCACCTAAGGCATTCTGATTGTATATTGTTTGAAATAGCTGTACCGATTTTCCATTGCAGCTGTTTTTGAACAGATTAAAATAATAATATGAAGCAGATTGAGATTGGAACTTTGGAATTTGAAGATTATCAGCAGTTGCTTTCAGCCATGAAAGCCGCTTATCCCCATTGGCAGGGCAATTACTGGAGTGCAGAATCGATTAAGAAACTGATACAAAAATTTCCACAAGGTCAGTTTGTCGTAAAGGTTGATGGTGTAGTGGTAGGATGTGCACTTTCAATTGTTATCGATTACAATAAATTCGGTGATCAGCATACCTATAAAGCCGTTACCGGCAACTATACCTTCAACACCCACGATCCCGTTACGGGCGATGTTCTCTATGGAATAGAAATTTTCATCCATCCTGATTATCGCGGATTAAGGTTGGGAAGGCGATTATACGATGCACGCAAGGAGTTGTGTGAACAGATGAATTTGAGAGCGATTGTTTTTGGCGGAAGAATCCCGGGCTATCATAAGTTTTCCGAAACCTTAAGTCCGAAAGAGTACATACAGAAAGTAAAAAGGAAGGAAATCTACGATCCCGTCTTAACCTTTCAGTTGTCTAACGACTTTCATGTAAAAAAGGTTTTAAAAAACTATTCACCCGAAGACATGCAAAGCAAGGAATATGCAACGCTGCTTGAGTGGGACAATATGTATTATTCTGCCGAATCAAAAAAACAATTCGTCAGCAAGTCTTATGTAAGACTGGGTTTAATTCAATGGCAAATGCGGTTGTATAATGATCTGGATGAAATGTTTAAGCAGGTTGAATTTTTTATCGATTCCATTTCCGCCTACAAAAGTGATTTTGCCTTATTGCCCGAATTTTTCAATGGTCCGTTATTGGCCGAATTTAATCATCTCGATGAAGCTGCAGCCATGCGTGCCGTTGCGCAATATACGCCCGAAATAAAGAACCGTTTTCGCGATCTTGCTATCCGGTATAATGTGAATATCATCACCGGCAGTATGCCGGGAATCGAGGCAGGAAAATTAAAAAACCTTGGATATTTGTGTCACAGAAACGGAAATATTGATCAGTACGAAAAGATTCATGTTACGCCCGACGAAGTGAAGTTTTGGGGAATGTCGGGTGGCAGATTGGTGAAAGTGTTTGATACCGATGCCGGCAGGATCGGCATTCTCATTTGTTATGATGTTGAGTTTCCCGAATTGCCGCGTTTGCTTGCCGATGAAGGGATGGAAATTCTTTTCGTTCCATTTTTAACCGATACACAAAATGCTTATAACAGGGTACGGTATTGCGCCCAGGCCAGAGCCATTGAAAATGAATGTTTTGTAGCCATTACGGGCAGTATTGGTAACCTGCCAAAGGTGGAGAATATGGACATTCAATATTCACAGGCAGCGGTTTTTACGCCCTGTGATTTTGCTTTTCCCTCCAATGGCATTAAAAGCGAGGCAACGGCAAATGCAGAAATGATATTAATTGCAGATGTTGACATTTCCCTGTTGTATGAGCTGCACTTGAAGGGAAGTGTCCGGAATCTGAATGACCGCCGTAAAGACCTTTATGAATTGAAGTGGAAGCAGAATCAGCGTTGAGAAAATATTTTTGTTAAAGGCGATATTTTTTGCGGCAGAAACTTTGAAAAACCGAAAAGACTTCTATCTTTGCACTCCCAAAAAAATAGTTCTTTTAGAAAGATTGGTGATAAGTTGAGAAGGTTCAAAAAAACCTGGAATTTTTTTCAGGAATATTTGGTAAAGTGAAATTCCTTCTTATCTTTGCAGCCCGAAAAAAAGGGAATAGTTCTTTTAGGAAAGTGGGTTAGGAAGAGGGAGTAGGTGAGATAATTTTTTTCACTTTTATTTTGTCAGAATTAAAAAGGTTCCTAC
>JAFAEW010000138.1 GCA_023423835.1 Bacteroidota bacterium
GACTTTCTTCTTACTGAGATCGGCTTTTACAAACACATACTTCTGCACGATTTCGCGGGGATCGTCGTTTTGCCTGATGACCGGAATCTGATTATCAGGTTCCCCAAACAGTGGCGGCAACTGCAGCTGATTCTGTGCTTGCACTACAGAAACCATCAGAAAGGATCCTATTATCAGCAGGTATATTCTCATGGAAGAATGAATATATGCAAAATTAATTGCAGACTTGCGGTTACCACTGAAGTTGCGGTTAAGGGTGGGTTAAAGAAAATTATTTTTCAGCGTAGAATTCAAAAATAAACGCTGTTTTTAGCATTCCTTTATAGTAAGTTTGCCGCAAAAAAACCAATGTCGTTTTCTTCTTTGGAAAGCATAACAGACTTTCTCGAACCGATTGATAAATTTATTATATCCGGTGATGAAGGCTATCACAAGCAGCAGGTAGGATATAACCTGCGGGCATATGAGGAAGCGTTTCCTGACATTGAAAATGTGAATCTGATTTTATTAGGATGCAATGAATACCGTGGGATGGCATCAAAACCGCCTCAGGAAAAAGCTGCAGATCTGATCAGGCGATCATTCTATAAATTATATCTCTGGCATGCCGATATTACAATTGCTGATGTTGGAAATCTGAAATGCGGTGCTTCGCTCAAAGACACCTATGCTGCCATGAAAACCGTTGTGGAGGAATTACTGCAACATGGAAAACGCGTAGTGATTCTCGGCGGCTCACATGATCTTACCCTTGCGCAATACCAGGTTTATGCCGGACACCAGGAAATAATAGAAGCAAGCTGCATTGATGGGAAGATCGACATCGATATGGAAAGTCCGCTTCCTGCAGATAAATTTCTGATGCAGATGCTTACGGAAGAACCGAATTTTGTAAAGCATTACAACCATATAGGATTTCAAAGTTATCTTGTTCATCCCGGATTGTTGGAAACGATCGACAAACTGCGGTTTGACTGTTTCCGGGTGGGAATGGCCAGGGAAAATATGGAAGAAATGGAGCCCGTCATCAGAAGCAGCAGGCTTTTTAGTTTTGATATCAGCGCCATTCAAAACGCCTACGCTCCCGCCAATACCTTGTCACCAAACGGATTTACCGGAGAGGAAGCCTGCATGCTGATGCAATATGCAGGAATGAGTACACACATGAATACCATCGGCATTTATGGCTATCATCCCGAAAAGGATATTAATGAGTTAACGGCAAAACAAATCAGCCAGATGCTCTGGTATCTGATTGATGGAATTTATAAGAGTCTTAATGAGGTGAACTTCAGGGAGAACGATAATTTTAATGTTTTCAACCTCGCCTTTGCACAGGTGGAAACTTCTTTCAGACAAAGCAAAAAAACAGGCAGATGGTGGATGGAATTGCCCGACGGCGCCTTCATCGCCTGCAGTTATAAAGATTATATTACCGCCTGTGACAATGAAATTCCCGAACGCTGGATGCGGGCAGTAGAACGAAGCTGATAAAAAATCTACGATGTACCAATTCCGGAATCAGAGTTTAGCCTGGTTTATTTTCATCGCGGCGATTTTCTTTTCCTCCTGCTCCGTGCACCGGCAGTTGGAGCGATCGGCTGAAAAAGCATTTCAGTCAACAGGCTTTCTCTCATCGGCCAATATTGGAATTTCTGTTTTTGATCCGCAGTCGAAAAAATTTTTGTATGATCTGAATGGCGAAAAATATTTCATTCCTGCAAGCAACACCAAACTTTTTACATGTTATGCCGCCATGAAATACCTTGGAGACAGTCTCGAAGGAATCCGTTATTACTTTCAAAACGATTCTTTGTTTGTAATTCCAACCGGAGATCCAACCTTATTACATCCGGATTTTCAAACGCAGCCGGTTTTGGATTTCCTGCTGCAAAACAAGCAGTATCCCATCGCAATTGCTGACCATATTATGAACGACTACGGCTGGGGTTATGGCTGGTCGTGGGATGATTATGCCGATTACTACATGCCCGAAAGAAGCGCGTTTCCGGTTTTTGGGAATGTAGTAAGATTCACAAAGCCGCAAGACCAGCTCACTGCAATTCCATTTTTGGAGAATTGGAAGATCAGCTATTCAGCGAAGGAGAATTCCGGAATAAAAAGGGAAATCTCCTCCAATGTATTTTCGGTTCCGCAATCATTTGAAGGCAGGGCGGAAGTTCCCTTTTTCGCAGACAGCGGCCGTACCAACCGGGCGATCCTCGAAGACAGCTTTAAGTTGCAATTATCGCAGTTCACCTATTCCGGTCATCCCTGCAAGGTCATTTATTCACAACCCACGGATTCTATGCTAAGAAAGATGATGTATCGCAGCGATAACTTTTTTGCAGAACAAAGCCTGCTGATGGTGAGTGCATTATTTTTCAACAGGATGAATGACAGAATGGTGATCGACAGCCTGCTGCAAACCGACCTCCACCTGCTTCCACAAAAACCACAGTGGATAGATGGAAGCGGACTCAGCCGGTTTAATCTGTTTTCTCCACGCGATTTTGTTTTCCTTTTGCAGAAGATGAAGGAAGAATTTGAATGGAAAAGAATTACAGCTATTTTGCCGACCGGAGGAACCGGAACCTTATCCTCCTACAAGGAATTTGAAGGAAAATTATTTGCGAAAACCGGTACGCTTTCAAACAATATCGCCCTAAGTGGTTATGCTATTACAAACAAAAACCGTCATCTGATTTTTTCCATTCTCGTGGGAAACCATACTGCCCGCGAACAGGAAATCCGAACCGCAATGCGAAAGTTTTTGAATGACATCATTACACGGTATTAACCGCTTTTTCAACCCATCATTCTGCGAATTTGTTTCCTGCTACCTGCCGAACATCTTTTCTATATTCTCCAGTTTAAATTCCAGATAGGTAGGATTACCGGCCGGCGAAACGTTGGGAATGCTGCACTGAAAAAGATCATTGATCAGTGTTTTCATTTCCTTTTGCGTTAACGATTGTCCGGCTTTTATACTTTGTTGGCGTGCCAGACAGCGAACCACTTTTTCTTTCCTCGAAGACCGGATGTCGGACGAAAAATGCTTTAACTGTTCGAGTAGTAATTCGATGCTGTTCTTTTCATTTCCCTGGATGATTCCCGCCGGCGTTCCCCTTATAACAAAAGTGTTTTGCCCGAATTCCTCGAGCTGGTATCCGAGTGATTTCAGATCGGGCAACAGATCCTGAAGAAGAAAACTGTCGGATGGTGACAGTTCGAGGGTGGTTGGAAAAAGCGTCTGCTGGCTTACCGATTGTTTATCTTCCAATGCCATCAGCTTTTCAAAAAGCACCCTTTCATGCGCAAGTTGCTGGTGTACGAGCAGGTAACCCGAAAAGGATTGTACCGCAATATAGGTGTCATGCAGTTGAAAACATTCAGCATCTGTTTGAACCTTGTTTTCATTTCCACGGGAAATTAAGGCTGTCTGAAAATTACCGGATGCAGGCGGCGGTGCGATATCCGCAGCCGGTGTAAAAAATTCTTTCCAGTTCTGCTGATTAGATGATTGGCGGGGATCAATAAAATGTGCCTGATTTTTTTGGGTGAATGTCTGGTATAAGGAAGATGAAGACGACACCTCTTTTGCAGCAGGTTTATTGATCACCTCCAGTTGCTGAATCTCGGCATTCAAGGTAAAATCGAGCGTGGGAGCCACACTGAATTGCGCCAGTGCATGCTTTACCGCTGCCTGCACAAATGCATATATCACCCGTTCATCCTCAAATTTTATTTCCTGTTTCGTAGGATGAACGTTGATGTCGATCTGAGCGGGATCAAGATCAATGAATAAAACATAAAGCGGAAAGCTGTCCTTTGCAATCATTTCATCGAAAGCGCTCATTACTGCGTGATTGAGGTACGCACTTTTTATGAAGCGATTGTTGACAAAGAAGTATTGTTCGCCCCTTGTTTTCCTTGCTGCATCAGGCTTTCCCACATAGCCGGAAATATTCATGTACCCCGTTTCTTCCTTTACTGTAACCAGCTTTGAATTGTATTGGTTTCCAAAAATCTGGATCACCCTCTGTTTGAGGCTTCCGGGTTCCAGATGAAAAACTTCCTGTCCGTTGCTGGTGAGTGAAAAAAAGACGGCGGGAAATGACATTGCCACCCGTATAAATTCTTCAATGATGTGTTTTAATTCAGATGCATTGCTCTTTAAAAAGTTTCTCCTTGCGGGCACATTGAAGAAAACATTTTTCATGCAGAAATTGGTGCCCGCTTCACAGGCACAGGGTTCCTGCTTTTTTACGATGCTGTTTTCAATTTCAATGTAAGTTCCAAGCTCATCTTCCTGCCTTCTCGTTTTGATTTCAACCTGGGAAACGGCAGCAATGGATGCAAGTGCCTCTCCTCTGAAACCCATCGTCGTGATTTTGAAAAGGTCATCGATTACTTTTATCTTACTGGTAGCATGACGTTCAAAGCTAAGCCTGGCATCGGTTTCACTCATACCTTTGCCATTATCAATTACCTGTATCAGGCTTTTTCCGGCATCATTTACGATCAGTTGAATACGGTTGGCACCGGCATCAACTGCGTTTTCCAACAATTCTTTTACCGCACTTGCGGGCCGTTGAATTACTTCGCCGGCCGCAATCTGATTGGCGATATTATCAGGTAATAATTGTATGATATCCTGCACCCACAACCAATTTAGATCTTAAAAAAATATTTACCCTTTACCGCAATTCATCCAAGTCTCTTAAAAGAAAATCAATCCTACACCACCACATTGATCATCTTTCCTTTTATGAAAATGAATTTCTTCAGTGTCTTATTATCCATCCACTTTTGAACCGTCTCATTTTCTAATACAATTGCCTCCGCTTCTTTTTCTGATGCATCGGAAGCAATCTCAATATTGGTTCTCATCTTTCCGTTAATACTTACCGGATAAAGCTTTACCGACTCTTTCAGATAGTGCGGATCATATTGGGGAAACTTCGCTTCGTCCTCCACGGCAACAGCATTCGCACCCGTTTCCGCTTGCATATTGTGATACAATTCTGCTGAAATGAAAGGCGCATAGGGGCTCAACATCACCGCCAGCGGTTGCAGGATCGCTTTCTTATGGCATTTCAATTCGTTCAGCTCATTCACACAAACCATGAACGCGCTAACAGCCGTATTGAATGAAAAGCGTTCTGTATCGTCTTGAATTTTTTTAATGGTTTTATGCAAAACCTTCCACTCGGCATCAGTTGGCGTTTCATCCTTCCAGATCTTTCCGGATTCGTTGTAAAACAACCGCCATAGCTTTTTCAAAAACCGGTTTACCCCCTCGATTCCCTTGGTATCCCAGGGTTTACTTTGTTCGATCGGACCTAAAAACATTTCATACATCCTGAAAGTATCGGCTCCATATTTTTCTATCAGGTAGTTAGGATTAACGGTATTGAATTTTGATTTGGACATCTTTTCAACCTCGGTGCCGCAAAGATAAACACCTTGCCCGCCCTCTTTTGAGGCATTGCCGTTTTCGAAGATAAAATCCGCATTTGCATAATCGCTTCTCAGTTGCCTAAAGGCTTCGATATCCAGCTCAACACCATTCACAATGTTTACATCTACCCTGATCGGATCAACTTCAGAAAGCGTGTATCTTCCCGGTGTCTTCCGGCCTTCCTTATCGATTAAGCCATGACTGATAAAAGTATTCGTTCCGGTTAACCTGTAAACAAATCTCGAGCTTCCCTGAATCATTCCCTGGTTGAGCAGTTTCTTATACGGCTCATCGAAGCCGATCCAGCCGCGGTCAAATAAGAACTTCGTCCACATTCTGCTGTATAACAAATGACCAACAGCATGTTCGGTTCCACCTATATAAAGATCAACCTGGTTCCAGTAGTCACTGATCGTACGGTCACAAAACTCTTTCTCATTATGCGGATCCATATATCTTAAAAAATACCAGCTTGATCCTGCATATCCGGGCATTGTATTGGCTTCTCTGGTATAGCCGGGATGATCAGCCGGTTCTATCCAATCTTTCAGAGATGATAAGGGAGATTCGGCATTCTTCCCCGGTTTGATTGTGGCGAGATAAGGCAACTCTAGCGGCAACTTCGATTCATCAACAGCCTGTGCAATGCCATCTTTCCAAATGATTGGGATCGGTTCGCCCCAATAACGCTGGCGGCTGAAAGCGGCATCCCGCATTTTATAATTGATCTTGCGTTTTCCCGCCCCGAATCCTTCCAGAGCTGTAATCACTGCTTCAGCGGCATCCTTCATCTGCATTCCGGTAACAAAATCGCTGTTAACCAGTTCCACCTGATCGGTAGGATTGGCCGCTTCACCGGTAAAGCATTCTCCCAAAATATTCGTGATGGGGATATCAAAATGCCGTGCAAATCTGAAATCGCGTTCATCACCGCAGGGAACCGCCATGATGGCACCGGTACCATAGCCTGGCAAAACGTATTCGCTGACGTAGACCGGCACTTCACGTACATCGAGCGGATTAATGGCATAAGCACCGGTAAAGCACCCGGTTACATTCTTTTCAGCCATCCTTTCGCGGTCGCTTCTGCTTTTCACGTATTGAAGATACTCTTCCACTTTTTGCGCCTGGTCTGCGGTGGTAATTTCTGATATCAGTTCATGCTCGGGCGAGAGTACCAGAAAGTCAACGCCAAAAATAGTATCCGGGCGGGTTGTATAAACCTTTACTTTTTCTTTCTTATCTAATATTCTGAAATCAATTTCTGCTCCCGTGCTTTTTCCAATCCAGTTGGTTTGCATCTCCTTCATGGCATGGCTGAAATCAACCTTTTGCAGATCTTCCTGCAGCCGGTCAGCGTATTCGGTTATGCGCAGGTACCATTGGCGCAATTTCTTTTTTACAACCGGATACCCGCCTCTTTCGCTGTAACCGTTGATGACTTCATCGTTAGCCAAAACGGTTCCCAATGCTTCACACCAGTTTACTTCGCCAAAACCGCAATACACGAGACGGTATTGCATAAGGATATCCTGTTGTTGAAATTCATCAAACTTCCGCCATTCCTGGGCCGAAAATTCCTGAACGGGATATTGTGCATTCGGCAGCGGGTGGTATTTGTTTCCACTTTCAGAAAAAGAATTAATCAGAATACCAACAGGTTCTGCTTTGTCCGTCTGCCGGTTGTAAAAGCTGTTGAAAAGCTGCAGGAAAATCCACTGCGTCCATTTATAATAAGAAGGGTCGCTGGTATTGATTTCCCGGCTCCAGTCAAACGAAAAGCCGATCTTATCAAGCTGGTCTCTGAAATTACGGATATTATTTTTGGTACTTTCATTGGGATGAATGCCGTGTTCGATCGCATATTGTTCGGCCGGAAGTCCAAACGCATCGTATCCCATCGGGTGCAAGACATTAAATCCTTTTAATCTCTTGTATCTTGCGAAAATATCACTTGCGATATAGCCCAACGGATGTCCTACATGCAAACCAGCGCCACTCGGATAAGGAAACATATCGAGCACATAATACTTCGGCTTGTCCACATCATTTTCTACCCTGTAAGTATTTTTCTCCTTCCAGATCTGTTGCCACTTTTCTTCAATCTCTTTGAAATTATATTCCATAAACTGTAAAAAAATCTTTTTTATAAAGCAAAATTATCTCCTTAAAAGAAGATAATGGCGTGACTGCATTTGTGGTCTGTCTCTTTAAAATTTCGTGAATACATTTTCAGGAATAATAAGCCTTAAAAACATTCGTTAAAGAGTGAGTACAAATGTAAGCGAATCCATTAAATTTGCGACGCATTGAACAAGTCAAAAACCGCTTAATTTCATTTCATGGCAAAAACCGGAAGGAACTCTTTGAGACGCAGCAAACCCAATTATGTTTACAGTATTATCGGCGTGGCTCTGGTATTGGTGATTATGGGCGTAATGGGTTGGATGTTATTAAATTTCAGCAGGGTTGGAAATTCTTTTAAGGAAGAAATAAGGATAAGTGCCTATTTACGTACACAGAATAAGGATACCATCAGCGAGATCAAAAACTTTATCGCCTCAAAGCCTTATGCCAAAAATGTGCAGTATGTTGATAAAGAAGCGGCAAAGGAAATCTGGAACAAGGAAAATAATGAAGACTGGAGTAAGATACTCGATTATAATCCACTTCCCGAAAGCATCGATTTCTATGCAAAGTCCGACTATGTGAATCCGGACAGTTTATCCCATATATCTGATGAAATTATGGGTCAGTACGGTAATCAGGTAACCGATATTCAATATCCGAAAGTTTTGGTGAGCAGCATCAGTGAAAAGACAAGAATATTCGGGATTGCATTTATTGCAATTTCCATCCTGCTTTGTGTAATCGTTATCATCAGCATCGACAACACCATTCGTCTGGCGATGTTCAGCAACCGCTTTCTTATTAAAACCATGCAGATGGTGGGTGCAACAAGAGGATTTATTGCCAGACCGATGGACATCAGAGCCGTTTTAAACGGACTTATCAGCAGTGCGATAGCGATCGCAATTTTGTTCGGACTCATCACGTGGCTTGAAAACCTGATTCCGCAATTAAAAGCCATTCGTGACCTGAAATTAAACCTGATCCTTTTTGGTGGAATGATCATTTTAGGCGTACTCATTTCCCTCTACAGCACACACAGAAGCGTAATCAAGTACCTGAAAATGAAACTCGATGACCTTTACTAAAAATTGGTCTGGTGTTGGCCGGGCGATGCTTTTTAATTTCCTTTTTGTCCTTTCCGCGAAACTTCTGTAATCCTTTGTGGATACATGACAGAGCCGTTTCTTTTTTTTGCCGGCACCCAAAAGTTTCTTTTGTTTATTTCATTATTTATACTTTATCTTGCAACCCATAATTTGAAAAAATGGCCGAGGTAATTAAAAAAACCGAAAATTCTTTATTCCACAGAGAGAATTTAACCTGGTTTCTTATTGGAATTATAATCATCGCAGCAGGAATGATTTTGATGGCCGGGGGGAAAAATGAAAATCCGGCGGTTTTCGACAAAAATCTCGTGTACAGCGCAAGACGAATTACAGTGGCTCCCATTTTGATCATTTTAGGCTTGCTTGTTGAGATCTATGCTATATTTAAAAAACCGAAACCCGCCTCCACCTTATGATCGTCCTTCATAATGTGTTACCAGTATTTAATGCTTCACAGATAAAATATCAACCATTGTAATATGACAACTACTCAGGCCATCGTGTTAGCTATTGTAGAAGGTGTAACCGAGTTTATGCCGATTTCCTCCACCGGCCACCTCATTATGGTAAGCTCACTGATGGGAATTGGTAAAGATGATTTCACTAAATTCTTCGAGATCGCAGTGCAGCTCGGAGCTATCCTTTCAGTAATCGTTCTGTACTGGAAAAGATTTTTCTCCTTCCGGTGGCAGTTTTATTCAAAATTGATAATTGCCGTGGTTCCGGCCCTTATCCTGGGTTTTTTGTTTGGAGATATGATTGATCTGTTATTGATCAACCCGCTGTATACCGCACTTGCACTCGTTGGAGGCGGTGTGGTTTTGTTGTTTGTTGACAACTTCTTCCATCATCCGACCATTAAAGATGAAAAGGGAATGAATGCGAAAAACAGTATCATCATCGGGTTGTTTCAATGTTTAGCATTAATTCCGGGGATCAGCAGAAGTGCCGCTACGATTATTGGTGGATTGCAACAAAAGCTTACCCGTGCAGCGGCAGCGGAATTCTCGTTTTTCCTTGCCGTGCCTACCATGGCTGCTGCTACCGGATATAAACTGATGATGGCGATGAAGTACACGCCGGAAATGTTTAACGCAGCAAACATGAAAGCACTTGCAATTGGAAATGTGGTGGCCTTTGTGGTGGCTTTCTTTACAATGAAGTTTTTCATCAATATTGTAACAAAATACGGATTCAAATATTTTGGCTGGTACAGAATCATCATCGGGATCTTCTTCCTGCTGTTGATTAAGATGAACCAAATCAGATAATTTTCAATTCATTTGAGAAAAGCCTGCTAACATTCGGCAGGCTTTTTTAATTTGTGAAGATGCAAACCGCGCAAAAAAAAGTTATCCGGGGATGGGCTATGTATGACTGGGCAAACAGTGCCTATAACCTCGTAATCACCTCCACAATTTTTCCGGCTTATTACACGGCTGTGGCACCTGAACAAGTTATGGTTTTCGGGAGAAGTTACGAAAGAACCGCTCTTGCATCTTATTCAATAGCCGTTTCCTTTCTCGTAATCGCGTTTCTCTCTCCAATTTTGTCGTCAATCGCCGATTCGAGGGGCAACAAAAAGAAGTTCATGCAATTTTTTTGTTACCTGGGCTCAACGGCCTGCGTGGCGATGCTATTCTTCACTGAAAATAATATTGGATTCGGCTTGTTGCTTTCCATCCTCGCAAGCATCGGATACTGCGGGAGTATCGTTTTTTATAATGCCTACCTTCCGGAAATTGCCGCGCCCGAAGATCAGGATAAAGTAAGCGCCAGGGGTTTTGCAATGGGTTATATCGGAAGTGTATTGCTGCTCTTGGGATGTCTTGCTTTCATCACTGCAAACGATGAGATGAATCTCGGCTGGGGCGCCTGGCCAACCCGGATTTCGTTTCTTAGCGTTGGCATCTGGTGGGGGGGATTTGCACAAATTACCTTCAGCCGGTTGCCTGAAACGGTGGTAATAAAAGATCCATCAATAAATGTTTGGACGAAAGGATTTACAGAACTAAAGAAGGTGTGGCAACAATTGCAGTTTAATCCGGCCCTCAAACGTTTTTTAAGAAGTTTTTTCTTCTACAACATGGGTGTTCAAACGGTCATGTATATGGCCACCTATTTCGCGGCCGATGAATTAAAATTAGGAACATCGGAACTGATCATCACGATTCTCATTATCCAGATCGTGGCAATTTTTGGTGCTTATTTTTTCTCCTTCCTGTCTGCAAAAACTCAGAATATTTTCACACTCTCCGTTTTAATACTCGTTTGGATAGGCATTTGTATTTTTGCCTATTATACTTATTCTGTCAATCAGTTTTATCTGCTGGCTTTGTTGGTGGGTCTGGTGATGGGAGGAATACAATCGCTTTCCCGTTCAACTTATTCAAAATTATTACCACCTACAAAAGATACCGCCTCTTACTTTAGTTTTTACGATGTTTGCGATAAAGTAGGAACCGTGGCAGGAACACTGAGCTTTGGCTTTTTAGCCGAATTTTTTGGTGGAATGCGAAATTCGATTCTGGCGTTGATGGTTTACTTCATTGCCGGATTTATACTGTTGAAGTTTGTAAGGGTAAAACGAAAAAATACCGATCATGCAATTACATACAATTAATACCGGGTTATTTAAGCTCGATGGAGGCGCCATGTTTGGAGTGGTTCCAAAAACCTTGTGGAACAAATTGAATCCGGCCGACGAAAACAACCTTTGCACCTGGGCCATGCGCTGCCTTTTGATTGAAGACGGCAATCGGTTGATTTTAGTGGATAACGGTATCGGAAATAAGCAGGATGCGAAGTTCTTCGGACATTATTACCTTCATGGTTCTCACACTTTAGAAGATTCGTTGAATGCGGCGGGATTTAGTAGAGACGATATCACCGATGTGTTTTTAACCCATCTCCATTTTGACCATTGCGGAGGAAGCATTGTGCGGGAAAATGAAAAACTGGTTCCTGCTTTCAAAAACGCGAAGTATTGGTCAAACGAGCGGCATTGGCAATGGGCAACAGAACCGAATGCAAGAGAAAAAGCCTCCTTCCTGAAGGAAAATATTTTACCGATTCAGCAGAGTGGCCGGCTGCATTTCATTCCCGATGAGGAAGGGTTTGAATTTTTGCCCGATTTCAAAGTTCGGTTTGTTAACGGCCATACCGACGCCATGATGCTTCCTCAAATCAGGTATAAAAACAAGACGATCGTTTTTATGGCCGATCTTTTACCGTCTGCAGCCCATCTTCCATTGCCTTACGTAATGGCTTATGACATGTTTCCGCTTACCACACTCAAGGAAAAAACAGTTTTCCTCGATGAAGCAGTGGCCAATGATTACGTCCTGTTTTTTGAGCACGATCCGCAAATCGAATGTTGCAGTTTACAACAAACGGAAAAAGGTGTGAGGCTGCTCGAAACCTTTACCCTCGAGGCGATTTAATAAAAGTGACCTTTCTTTCAAATTGGAAATGCGTTCATCGGACTAAGCCGTTTGGACATTTATTGCTTTTAGAGAAAAGTTCAAACAATGGGAAGACGCGCTGCAAAAAATGCCGCTCATCTGAAGCTGATAAGAGAGGTTAGCGGATGCCGGTTATTTTTGTATTGCATCATATCCACCTTGATGCTGCCTACGATGATGGGACTCTCAACACGCAAAGGCATGTGATTGGCATCGTCACTCACCCACACGGTCATATTTTCACCTCCTTCAAAAAGTGTCCCTTTTACGAGAAGCGGTTTAAATTTTATGGCTTTAAACTTTCCATACCTGGTCTTAACGGTTTCCTTACCGAGATAACGTATGTAGATATCGTAATTCTTGTTATCAAGAAACATTGTGAAGGGGATTTTATCGCCTGCCTTGTACTTCTTAAAATCGATGTTACGGGCATAATAAATCGCACTGATTACATCCTGAACACAGTCAGGAATTTTAAATACACCATCATTTGTAACCGCTGTATTCGTGCTCTGGTTGAAGCGAACGTTTTCATATTTCTTGTATCCTCCTTCATCTACATTCCTCACAAATTTCAACGGTTGAAACGTGGTGGTATCAATGAAGCTCTCATACTGATCACGCACCTTAAATATCCAGTCGTAGCCCGAATTTGTCCGGCCCCTTCCTACCACATGATAAACCGGTCTGTTATCAAACCGGCTTAGATTGACCGTAAAATCGGCTGTGCCTGCATTCACATAAATTCCCGCCACCGAGTAAAACACGTTATAGGTGATCGATTCACCGGGACTAAAAGCGGTATTGGAGATGCCGCAAAAGTTTTGAGCGTTTGCCAAACCTGTTACGAGTAGAGAAATTAAAATAATAAAAGTTTTTTTCACTTACCTGTTTCTAAAAAATTTGATACCAAGAATAAACAAACTTCCTGCCACCGCCGGTAAAATGAGGTTTACCACCCAAATGCCGGCAGTAACGGCAATGATGCCTAACTTATTGACGGTAAATATGCCAAATAGTTGCAATCCCGCTTCTCCTCTAATTCCAAGATCGGCGACCGGAATCGTTGGTAAAATCGCCAGGATCAAAAACATTACGCAGGTAGTATAAGCAGCATCTATAAAAGACACATCTACTTTAAATACCTCAAACAAGCAGAGATATTGCAAAATGAAAACTACAAAACGAATAAAGGAATACAACAAAATCCTTGTTAAATCTTTAGGGCTGATATTTTCAAGATTTTCAACCAGATATTTATACTTCTGTACGAATGGAATTTTTTCAAACATCAGCGTAAACCAATTGAGCTTGAAAAAAATGATCAACAGTAAAATGGTACCCATCCCGATGATAAAGATGATTCCATGTATCCAGAAAAACGACAGCCCTTCGAAGATCTCCTTATCCTGCCAGGCACCGTTGGTGAGGTGAATCAAACCGAGGATGCCGAAGCTTAAGGTTACAATAAGTTGTGCCATACTTCCGACAATGGTGAGTGAAATAGACCGCAACCGGTTTCCTTCATTCATATACACGATGCGGCCGGCATAATCTCCAATTCCGTTGGGGAGAAACAAATTCAGCGAAATGCCCGATAAAACTGCGCGGAAGGCAGTAAAAAATCCGATTTTTTGAATCCTTCCCACCAGCAGCTTCCATTTTTTCGCCTCGATTCCCCAGTTGAAAAACATCAGCACCACTACAATTATCCACCAAAAAAGATTTTCTGAGGAAAATGAGGACCGCAAGAGTTCCTTCGCCTCCTGCAGACTCGTTTGATTTTTTACCTTGAAATAAATAGAAACGGAAAGGATGATGAAGAGTAAAGGTCCGAGAATGTAATTGAGTAATATCTTATTCCTTCTTTTCAGTGCAGCAAATTTTTTTCAAACCTACATCATAAAATGATAAACCATAAAACGATTCCATCACGCATAACATGTAAAGCGACGGAAATAAGGGGTTAAGCGGTTTTGACTTCCTGACCGGCTTTATTTTTCCATATCCTTGGTGCTACGATATACAGCACAACTCCGGCAATTACAAGCAGCGTTGATATGATTTCAGCCTGGGTGGGATGAAATCCAAAGAGGTCGTAAGTGGTATTTACCCTGATCTTTTCAATGAAAAATCTTTCTACTCCATTTAATATCAGGTAAACGGCAAACAAACGTCCGGTGATGACAAACTTCTTTCTAAAAGTCCAGAGCAATGCAAACAGGATTAGACAAACAATGATCTCATACAGAGGTGTTGGAAAGACCGGAAGCGGAAGCCTTGCACAGAAATCATCCCAATTGCAGTTAGCCATCGCAATACCTTCTTTGTTTACATTATGCGGATAAGTATAAGCGAAAAACCAGTCCGGAAGTCCCGCAAAAGCTTTGACTGCGCGGTGCTGCACGGCCTCCATTGATCCGAATTGCTGAAAATAAAAGTTTTCATGCAAATGCAACTGACTGTTAAAGCTTTCCGCAGTTGCGGGAATAACACGATCATTGGCATCTGCAATATACGCGCTGTTTAATATTCCCCAATCGCCGTCGCCGGCCACCTGGCATCCTACGCGTCCGAACCCATAGGCAAACATGAGGGAAGGGGCTGTGGCGTCCGCCATTTTCATAAAAGAAATTCCGTTCTTCCTGAAATAATACCAAAGTGCCAGTGTGGCCACAATCAAACCTCCATAAAACGTTAGTCCGCTCGGTGAAAGGAGATTTCCAATCGGGTCCTGGATAAATCGGTCCCAGTTTTCCAGGTTATCAAAAATCTTGGCTCCGAGAAAACCGAATACGGCCGAAATAATTGTGATGTCACCTACACGGTCACTGGGCCAGATCCTGATTTTCTTCTGCTGCGGTTTGGGAAGTTTGGCCTTATCTTTCTCCCGCCATTTCAGCCAGGCAAATAATCCGCCCAGCAGAAGGCCGGCGATGAGGTTTCCATCAGAAGAAAAAATAAAAGCCTGAGGATCGGTGAGTGCATTGGGTGTAATAAAAACGCCAATGATTTTGTATCCCAGGAAAAATCCCAGTATAAAATTCAGAAAAATCTCGAAGGCTGAAGCCGGCTCTCCGACCGTAATTTCCCTTTCTTTATAGGTAAACTGCCCTAATGCCTGTCGCCGCTTTAAATCTTTGACCAATAAAAAAGCTGCTCCGAGAAATGAAATGGCAACAGAAAATCCGAAGGTATTGACCACTTTTAAAAAGGGTAATTCAACTCCAAACAGATCCTTCAGAAGATAATATAGATTAGGATACATCCTTTTTTGGCTGCAATAATAAATAAAAAATCATGAGCAGATTTTATAATTGATCGCAAATCCTGAATTCTACTAAAAAAGAAACCCCCTTAAGAATAAGGAGGTCGTATTTACTAACCCATCCATGATCAAAGCTGCATGAGCATGGATAATTTTAACTGCTTAACAATAGGCATCGAAAGCAGCAATAAGATTACTTGCAATCATCTGCGCTGATCTTCCTTCAATCTGATGCCTTTCAATCATGTGCATCAATTCTCCGTCTTTGAATAAAGCAATGGATGGAGAAGAAGGAGGATAAGGCAATAAAAATTCGCGGATACGATTAACGGCCTCCGTATCATATCCTGCAAAACTGGTGATCATTTTATCAGGTCTTTTATTGGCATTTTGAACCGCCATCACTACAGCCGGCCTGGCCGCTCCTGCAGCACAACCGCAAACTGAATTGATCATTACAAGTGTTGTTCCCTCGCCAGTAAGAGAACTATCGATTTCCTGAGGATTTACAACATCCTCAAATCCATTATCAGTCAATTCTGCCTTCATCGGCATTACAATTTCTTCCGGATACATCTTTTTCCTCCTGTTTTCTTATGAACTACAAATGTAAATCAAAAGTTCAAATCCAGAAAAAATAGATAAGAAGAAGCCATATTGTCTTGATTTTTTAACTTTTATGTCATAATGTCTTAACAAGGGCTTAAAAAAACGCAATGGTATAACAATTGAACCGATGCTGTAACAAAAACAAAAAAACCATGATAATGTATAATCCCAAAACAATGAATGCGATCTTCGACAGCATGTTAAGCAATTACAACCTGAAAACACAAGCGGTTGCAGTACATCCTAAAACAAACGTTTCAGAAACTGAGGAAGGATTCAACCTCGAAATTCTCGTTCCGGGTATTGAAAAAAATGAAATCAAAATTTCCGTGGACAAAGGCATTTTAACCATCAGCTATGAAGCTCCAAAAAAAGAGGATGAAAAGAAAATGCTCCGGCATGAATTTAAAACAGCCTCTTTCAAGAGGAGCTATTATCTCGACGAAAAGATTAATGCGGATGCCATTGCAGCAAAATATGAAAACGGCATTCTTTATTTAACTCTCCCGAAAAAAGAGGAAGTAAAAGAAGCTGCGAAAGAAATTACCATTCAATAATTAAAAGAAGGCAAATTCAGCGTCCTGTACTTAGCCGGTACGGGACTTTTTTGTCTTTACAGCTCCGGTTTTTGTTGCAGAATCTTTACTTCATAAAGGGGGCTGAACAGGTAGGTTGCACCATTATCCATTGCGATACAACGAAAGCGTTTTCGCAACCGTTCGCCTTTTTTAAACACCCGTCCATCTTTGGTGGTAAATAAGCTGTCGACAGGAAGTTGTTCAACCAGAAAAACGCCGGGAATCTTAGGATCATATCGCTTCAAAATCCTTGTAAGACCTTCTTCTGCGCAGGTGCTTGCGGCGGGATTTCGGGAGGAATTTACGAGCTCATTGCGAATATCCTGCGGAAAGATGTTTGTAGCTAAAAAATCCTGCAACAGGTGGCGATAACAGGCTTTCCATTCGCTTCCATGCGCCAGCACACGATGGCCATATTGTTCGTAGGTGAGCAGATGGGCCAATTCGTGAATCAGCGTGATTAAAAATGAATATCTGTTGAGATTCCCGTTTACTGTAATGCGGTGATTTTTGCCGTTTACAGCATTTCTGTAATCGCCCAAAATGGATTTCCGTGCACGTGTAACCGTTAGATGAACTTTGTAATGGTGTAATAACTGCAATACTTTTTCCGCAGCTCCATCGGGCAAAAATTCATTCAACTCATCCCACGGCCTTTGTTCGTATTTACCCATCTTTCTTATTTAAATGCATTGCACTTCTTACTTCAATGGCCGTATAAACCAGGTATAATCCCATGGCAGCAACTACTGCATAAACGCTTTTATTTTCCCCTGCAAAATAAAGATACAACAGCGCGCCGCCGGCAAAGACGAATAATTTGATCAGGGTGCCGCCCATCACACTTCGCACAAAAGCATGCGGATTGGCGTTTTGAGCCGATTTTTTGTGCATAGAATAAATGATCAGCGATACAATAAACAGGATGCAATTGGCGAGACCAACTACTACGTGGTTAATTTCATGTGCATCAAGCCAATCGGCAAAAAAAATACAAATGGCATTTACCAAAAGAAAAACCACAAACATGGGAACCAAGGCAGAGGAAGATTTTTTCATCAGAATTACTTTGAAGTATCTTTTATAGCTTTAATGATCAGAAAAACGATTACTACAAACGGCAGCAACCATACAAATAAAGGAAAACCCGGTTGAATACGATCATCCAGTTTCAATCCTGCATAGGTTGCAATACCGGCACTTGCCATTAGCGTGAATGCAAAGCCCGAGTATTCGAGCAACAGTTGTTTGTTTGATTTGGAAGATCTTTCTTTCTTATTTTCCATTCCGCGAATTTAATCATTCGAGATTTCCGGCTTTGGAACTTTAATTTTTGTAGTATCAAGCTGAGCCGGCATGTTTTCCCTCAATACTTTTTTGATGTCGTTTAAATATTGGTCCTTATAACGGATGGCTTGCTCCAGTGAATCGGTCCGCATTTTCAGCGTCTGAAGCGCCGTCTTACTTTCACTGCTACCATATCCGGGAATATAATATTTCAAAGGCGTAAGTACCATCAGCGCCACCGTTATGCTTACCATCAAAACAAAAATCACACAGCTCGCAATATAAACCGATATCCGCGACAGGCGAAAAGTGATGACTTCCTGATAGGTGTCATCATTCATCACAATCAAACGATACCGGTTTTGCAAGCGTTTCAGCGTGCTCGTCTTTTCAATTTCGTCCATAAAATTCTTTTATCATAAAAAAATGGTAAACGCTTTTCCTTTTCGATCTGAAGCTGCGAAATTAGCGGATGAAATGTGAAGTAAAATCTTAACTTGCCGCTTAAAATTAAGGGAGAAAAAAATAAAACGCCATTTTTTCTGTTATACCTAAGAATGTTAACCCGCATGCGAAAGAGTATTGTTTTTATTACCGGATTTTTGTGTTTTTTAACGATTTCCGTTGTTTCATCGGGGCAGCCGGGCTCTACCATTGAGATCCGGAAACCCGAAAAATATGAAAACCGGACACTCGGATCTGAAAAAACGGGCGATAAAAAATTTTCCTTCCCGAGAAATGTTCTCCAAAATACATTCACCCATTACAATTATGTCTTCAACGCGAAAACAAAGCTGACCGATATCATTGATCAGGCAAAACAAAGTTTCAAAGAAGACTACACAAAACTGCTTCCGTTTTTCAATTATAGTCTCGATGTTACCTCTACCAGCGGCGATATTGATTCCATCATTTATAAATGTAATACCGGAATTGTGTTGCATGACCTGAGGAATGATTGGGTGGATAATCTTTATTTGTTATTGGGAGAAGCCTATTTCCTGAGAAAGGATTTTGACTCGGCCGCCTACGTTTTCCAATACATCAACTATGCCTTTGCTCCGAAAGAAGAAGGCGGCTACGACATTCCGGTGGGAAGTAATATTTCAAATGATCGTGGCGTTTTCAGCGTGGCAACCAAAGAGAAAAACAGTTTTCCTGCCAACATGGTGGAAGTGCCTCCGAGCCGGAACGATGCGCTTTTATGGAAAGCCCGGACTTTTATTGAAACCGGGAGGTATGAGGAAGCCTCCAGCCTTTTGCAGATCTTAAAAAATGATCCGGTATTTCCCGAACGACTGCAGCCGAGGCTGAACCACCTTTTTTCTTACCTGTTTTATGTGCGGGGCAATTATGACAGTTCCGCCACCTTTCTCGAAAAATCTTTCGATGTTGCTTCTGATAATTCGGAAAAAGCGAGAATGCAATACCTGACTGCCCAGATGTATCAGTTGATCGACAGCACCGACAAAGCGGTACACTGGTATTCGAAAAGTTCTTCACTTGCAACCGATCCGTTGTTGCAGGTAAACGCCAATCTGAATGTTATCAGGCTCACCGGCAATAAGGGCGATGAAAAGCTTGCAACCGAAAAGCTGGATAACCTGAAGCGAATGGCAAGGCGCGACAAATATTTTTCGCAGCGCGACCTCATTTACTATGCGATAGCGCAGGCGGAAATTGAACGGAATGATACCGCGGCCGCTAAGGAGATGCTCAAAAAAAGCATTCGCTATAATGAGCAGGAAAACCCGGCTCAGAGAAGTATTTCTTTTATGTTGCTGGGCGATCTCGATTATAGTCAGCAGGCATTTGAACCTGCAAAACAGGATTATGACAGTGTAAACGGGGCATTGCTGGCAGATGCCGAAGCGCAGGCACGGTTGCAGCAGCGGCTTCCGGCTTTGGAAACGGTAACCGAAAATCTGCAAACCATTCACGTGCAGGACAGTCTTCAAACCCTGGCATTGTTGCCTAAGAATGAGCGCGACGCCGCAGTAAGAAAAATGGTCAGATACCTGAGAAAGTTGCAGGGATTAAATGAAGAACCGGAAATGAATATCAATCCCGCCGTGCAGCAACAGGCTGCTTCAGATCTTTTTGCCAACAACGCCGCCGGACGCGGAAACAATGCTTCATCGGACTGGTATTTCAATAATCTCGCACTAAAAAGTTCTGGTTTCAATGAGTTTAAGTCGAAATGGGGCAACCGTCCGAATGTGGATAACTGGCAGCGGCAGGCAGCCATTGCCACTCAAAATGTGCAGGCGAATCCGAATGGGAATCCCGCCGGTAATCAGCCATCAGGTGAACCTGTACCGGGGCAGCCATTAGAAGATCCACTGCTTTTACAGGGCGATCAGTTGAATTTTGATGCGCTCTACGCCTATCTCCCGCTTTCGGAAGAGCAATTAAAAGGTTCGAATGAGGAGATCGCGAATGCGCTTTTTTCCATAGCGGAAACCTTTCAGAATAAACTCGAAAACTACCCGGCGGCGATAAAGTATTATGAAGAATTACTGGAAAAATACAAGGACAATGCACGGGTAGAAGAAGCAATGGCAAATCTTTATTTCTGTTATCTCCAATCCGGAAAACGCGATATGGCGGACGAAATGTTAGCAAACCTGAGAAAGCAATTTCCTAACAGCCGGTATCTGGCAAAAATCAATAACAAATCAGCGGTCAGCAGTGAATCTGCTTCCACTGCTGCTTATCAAAACATCTATAATTTATTAATCGAAGGAAAATTTGAAGAGGCGAAGGCTGCTAAAGCAAAAGCGGACAGTCTTTATGGAAACAGTTATTGGACGCCGCAGTTGTTGTATATTGAATCGATCTATTACGTGTCGAACCGGGAAGACAGCATTGCAATTGACCGCCTCGAAGACCTGATGGATCTTTATTCTGATTCTCCCCTCGCCCAAAAGGCACAAACGATGATTGACGTTTTAAACCGGAGGGCTGAAATTGAAGATTATCTCACCCGGCTTCAGATTACAAGGTATCCGGAAGACAGCAATACGCAGGTGGTTGATCTTACCCCGGTCAGACCTACAATCCAAAAGCCGGATGTAAAAAATGATTCACTGGTAAACAATACGGTATCGCAACCTACAAAATTGAAAGTTGACAGTGCTACCGGAAAAACGATTGAAGCAAGAGTCTATACTTTCAATGCGAAGGAACCTCAATATGCAGCGATCCTTTTAGACCAGGTGGCGCCGGTTTACATCAATGAAGCGAAAAATGCGTTCAACCGGTTCAACCAGATCAGTTTTTACCGCGAAAAGCTGCAAACCAATCCGGTAAAAATTTCAGACCGCTATCATCTCGTTTTGATCGGACCATTTGCGGGCGCTTCCGAAGCAGCCGATTATATTTCAAAGACAAAACCTGTAACCGCTTCAAGGATTCTGCCGTGGCTTCCGGCCGACAAATATTCGTTCATGATCATCAGCGAAAACAACCTCGATATCATGAAAGAAACAACGGATATTGAGAGCTATAAGAAATTATTGGATGAGGTGTTGCCGGGGATGTTTTAGGGGGATGAAAGTAACCTACTGGCAACCTGCAAAAAGTCAAATAGCAAGATGAACCGACAAGTCAACTTTAGGGTTTAGAAAGCGGAGTAGAAAACTTAATTTTTTTGCGTTTCCCCTACACCTCCTTGACCTGCTGCACCAATTGTTGCAATACTGCCTTTGCATCACCGAAAAGCATGGAAGTGGATGGATGGTAAAATAATTCGTTTTCGATGCCGGCATAACCGGGTTTCATACTTCTTTTGTTTACGATCACCATTTTGGCGTCTTCCACATTTAAGACGGGCATTCCAAAAATGGGAGAAGAAGGATCGGTTTTGGCGGCGGGATTCACCACGTCATTGGCCCCGAGTACGAGCACCACATCGGTGGTTTTGAATTGCTCATTGGCTTCGTCCATCTCCATAAGCTTTTCATAAGGCACATCGGCTTCGGCCAGCAAAACATTCATGTGGCCGGGCATGCGTCCCGCTACCGGATGAATAGCGTATTCCACTTCCACTCCCCTTTCCTCCAATAATTTTTCCAGTTCGTGACAGGCATGTTGCGCCTGGGCCACCGCCAATCCATAACCCGGAACAATGATCACTTTTTTCGCGTAAGCCAATGCCATTGCCGCATCTGCAATCGCAATTTCTTTATACTTTCCCTCCGATTTGGTCGAAGAAGTTGTTTTTGGTTGCACACCGAAGCTTCCGATCAACACATTCTTAAGGGAGCGGTTCATTGCCTTACACATGAGAATGGTCAGCAGTGTTCCCGCAGCGCCCACAAGAATTCCTCCCGTAAGCATTACCTTATTGTTGTACAAAAAGCCGCCGCAGGCTGCCGCAACGCCGGTAAATGAATTTAGTAATGAGATTACAACCGGCATATCCGCTCCGCCAATCGGCATGACAAAGAAAACGCCGTAAGCCAGTGAGAGTAAAGGAATGAGGTAAAACCAGCCGTAATTGGAGGCCGAAATATTGGAGAAGACGAAAATGGCCAGCAGCAGTATCAGCACGAGTAATCCGAGATTGAAAAGATGCTGGTTCTTAAAATGAAAATCTTTGATCTTGCCGTTCAACTTCCCCCAGGCAACGATGCTTCCTGAAAACGAAACAGAGCCAATAATGGCTCCGGCAATGATCACCAGCAACGATCCGCTGCCTCCGGTAAGTTCGCCGGAATTATTGGTTGTAAGGTGATTGAATTCCACCACTGAAACGAGCGCCGCACAAAGACCGCCCATACCGTTGAAGGCGCTCACCATCTCGGGCATCGCAGTCATCTTCACCTTTTTTGCGGCGATCAGGCCAATAATACTTCCGATAACAATGCCGCCGGTAATCCAGCCGTAATTGCGAAGCGGATTTCCATTTTCATCTTTATACAAAAACAGCGTAGCGAGAATTGCCACTGCCATTCCAACGGCAGCAATCAGATTTCCCCTGCGCGCAGATGCAGGATGAGAAAGCATTTTTAATCCAACGATAAAGGTGACTGAAGCCAGGAGATAACAAATGGTAAGTATATTCAGTTCCATATTTTGCAAAAATCAGATTCATAACTACGTCGCTAAAAATATATCAGGACGGTTTATTTCCGGACGGTTTTTTCTTAAACATTTCGAGCATACGGTCCGTAACCACGAACCCTCCCACCACGTTGATCGTACCGAGTATCACCGCAATAAATCCAAGGAAAAGAGCAAGGTAATTGTCTTCGCTGGCTTCGCCCATAACGATGATTGATCCGATGATGACCACGCCGTGAATGGCAT
>JAFAEW010000142.1 GCA_023423835.1 Bacteroidota bacterium
GATCTTGCATCTCCGCTTTCAGAATTTCTCGGCGTTCTCGTACTAAGTGGTATTCTTTTTTTCGGTGGCCGGTTGGTGCTTTCCGGCAATGATCTTGCATTAACGCCAAGCGGGTTTATAGCCTATATCGCACTGTTTTCTCAGATCATCAATCCGGCAAAATCGTTGTCAACTGCATTCTATAACATGCAGAAGGGAACGGCAGCCATTACCCGCATTGAAGAGATTTTGAAGGCGCCGGTTACGGTTGATGAAAACCCGGATGGAATTCAGATAACAACCTTTGAAGAGTCTATTGAATTGAAGGACGTATACTTTTCCTACGAAGACTATTCCATCCTGAAAAAGATTGATTTAAAGATTCAGAAAGGGAAAACAGTTGCGCTGGTTGGATCGAGCGGATCGGGCAAATCTACCCTTGCAGATTTGATTCCGCGTTTTCATGATGCTACGAAAGGAGAAATCCTGATTGATGGAATAAACATTAAAGAATACGCGCTGGGTTATGTGCGGGAAATGATGGGAATTGTTACGCAGGAACCTGTACTGTTTAATGATACGATTGCAAATAACATTGCCCTTGGAAAAAAAGATGCAACGGAAGAAGAGATCGTGAGGGCGGCAAAAATTGCCAATGCACACAGCTTCATCACCAAAAAAGAACAGGGATACGATACAAATATCGGCGATCGCGGATCAAAATTAAGCGGTGGCGAAAGGCAGCGGCTTACGATTGCAAGGGCCGTTCTCAAAAACCCCCCGATCCTGATTTTGGATGAAGCAACCTCTTCACTTGATACGGAAAGCGAAAAGCTGGTGCAGGACGCCATCAACAACCTGATGCAGGATCGCACTTCGCTTGTCATCGCACACCGGCTCAGCACCGTGCGTCATGCCGATGAGATCATTGTTTTGAGCAATGGTGAAATTGCTGAGAGAGGAACGCATGCAGAGTTGCTTGAAAAAAACGGCATCTACCACCGGCTGGTTGCTATGCAGGAAGTAAAATAATCACAAATAATCACCGATGGTTTCCGGTAACTGCTCAAGCGCCAGTTTCAATTGTTCATCATTGGGAGCTACGCCGTGCCAGGAGTTGTGATTTTCCATAAAATCAACCCCTTTACCCATAATGGTTTTCATTAAGATGCAAACCGGCCGGCCCTGTCCGGTCATCGACTTTGCTTTCTCCAGCGTTGCGATCAATTCGTTCATATTGTTGCCATCGGTTTGCAGTACCTGCCAGTTGAAGGCTTCAAATTTTGCGTGCAGGTCGCCCAGATCCATAACCTGCTTTGTTGGTCCGTCAATCTGCTGGCCGTTCCAATCAATGGTAGAGATAAGATTATCGGCTTTTAGATTCGGCGCGCTGAGAATCGCTTCCCACATTTGTCCTTCCTGCAGTTCGCCATCGCCATGCAAGGAAAAGACGAGATGATCATCGCCATTGAGTTTTTTTGCCAGCGCCGCTCCGATAGCCACGCTCATTCCCTGTCCGAGAGATCCGCTGGCTATTCTTATGCCCGGAAGGTGTTCATGGGTTGCCGGATGGCCCTGCAATCTTGAGTTGAGCTTCCTGAAAGTAGCAAGTTCATCAACAGGAAAATAGCCACTTCTTGCAAGTGCAGCATAATAGACAGGAGAAATATGTCCGTTGGATAAAAAGAAAAGATCTTCGCCCTGTCCGTTCATGGAAAAAGCGGGATTATGTTTCATCACTTTGAAAAAAAGAGCTGTGAAGAAATCTGCACAACCCAGCGAACCGCCGGGATGTCCACTGTTAACAGCATGCACCATTCTGAGAATATCCCTTCTGATTTGGGCTGCCATCGATTCTAAATTCGTGTCTTGCATATTGAAATTGGGCGTTTGAAGCAAATCTAAGCAGAAAAAGATGCTTGTAAGACAAGCCGTTGCCATTATCTTTGCAGCTATTTAAAAACTTTTAAGGTTTTTGAATTCGGTTTAATATTTGTTAAGCATACAAAGCTGGACTGAACTTAAAACTTCATTCGCATGGTTTTAGTAATCGGTGGGACTTTGATTTCTTTTCTTATCACATTTTTTTTAATGCCTTTCATAATCAGGATTGCACGCATTAATAAATTGTACGATATTCCTGACGAAAGAAAAACACACACTTATTCAATTTCTTCACTCGGAGGCGTTGGTATTGTAGCAGGACTTTCCATCAGCTTATTATTGATTTCTGATTTCAAAATGGGTGAATCGGAATTTCAATATTTTCTCGCATCGATTTTTATTATTTTTATTCTTGGCGTTATCGACGACATTTTTGTTTTACGTGCCTGGAAAAAAGTATTATTTCAAATTCTCGTAGCAGCACTTTTAACGGCGAAAGGCCACCTTTTGATTTTAAATCTTCATGGATTGGCAGGCATCGGTGAGCTTGGCAATGCAATGAGTTATCTCATCACTTTCTTTGTAATCATCCTCGTTGTGAATTCCTTTAATCTGATCGATGGCATCGACGGCCTCGCAGGTTCACTCGGCTTAGTGAGTTCGCTAACCTTTGGAACGTTTTTTCTGATCAATGGCAACATCGCTTATGCGATTATCGGCTATGCGCTCTCCGGCTCACTGCTCGCATTTCTTTATTTCAACTTTCCGCCGGCAAAAATATTTATGGGTGATTCAGGATCGATGCTCATCGGGTTGGTAAATGCGATTCTCCTGATTGAATTCATCCAGGTGGGAAACACCGATATTGCGCATCCCGTTTATTCTCCTTTTGTGGTAGGATTCGGAATTTTAACCGTACCGCTGCTCGACGTTTTACGCGTTTTTATTATCCGTCTCACAAAAGGCGTTTCTCCCTTTGCTCCCGACCGCAATCATCTGCATCATCTTTTACTGGTAAAAGGATTTACGCACAAACAGGTGACCCTGCTGATGGTGGGGGCTTCTATCGTTTTTTCCGCCATTGTGTTTAACCTTCAGCTTCTCGATACAAACCTCGTAATGATTCTGCTGACGCTGCTTTTTTTCGCAGGCGTGTTTATCATCAAATATTTTCTTCCCTCCAGAAAACTTCATGTTGTTGCCGATAAAGACACCAACACCCAGCCGGTTGGCGATGGAAAGGTTCTTACCCTCTACGGAAAGAACGAAGCCGCGGTGGTGAAAGAAGATTAAAGCGAAACCGAACGTAATTTGCGGCTTCCCTGCCCATCAGAAAACTTACCTCCGCTTCATCATCCTTTAGCCGATATTCCTTCCACAAATCTCTCAATTGCCTTAAAAAGTTCAACTTATTTATTAATTTTAGACCTCATTCAAAATCAATTTAATGAACAGAAAATTAAGAATGGGAATGATTGGTGGCGGAATGGATGCCTTCATCGGAGCCATCCACCGGCTCGCCTTCAATATGGACGGACAAGTTGAGATGGTTGCCGGCGCCTTAAGTATTAATCCCGATGTGGCGAAAAAATCGGGCGAACTGCTTTTTCTGGATCCCGACAGGATTTATTTGAATTATGAGGACATGATCAATGCTGAAAGTAAGATGCCGGAGGATAAAAGGCTTGATTTTATCACGATTGTTACCCCAAACTTTGCACATTTTGCGCCGGCAATGATGGCGCTGGACAACGGATTTAATGTGGTAATAGAAAAGCCGATGACTTTCACCCTGGAGGAAGCGAAACAACTTCAAAAAAAGGTAGAGGAAACCGGATTGTTACTCTGTTTAACCCACACCTATTCCGGATATCCGATGGTAAAACAGGCAAAGGCAATGGTTGCAAACGGCGAAATCGGGAAAGTGCGAAAAGTGATGGTTGAATATCCCCAGGGCTGGTTGAGTAAATTATCTGAACGGGAAGGCAATGCCCAGGCTACCTGGCGAACCGATCCCTCAAAAAGCGGAAAAAGCGGAAGTATGGGTGATATCGGAACACATGCTGCCCATCTTGCCGAATATATCACTGGATCCAGAATCACCCAACTTTGTGCCGATTTAAACACGTTGGTTGCAGGCCGCATGCTCGATGATGACGGAAATGTGCTTCTGAAATTTGATAACGGCGCTTCCGGAGTGCTCGTGGCAACACAAGTTGCAGCCGGTGAAGAAAATGCACTTAGGATCAGGGTTTACGGAGAAAAAGGAGGATTAGACTGGTTTCAACACGATCCGAATACCCTTTGGGTAAAATGGCTCGATGCGCCCATGCAGGTGTATAGAACCGGTAGCCCGTATTTGAGTGAAGTGGCAAAACATAATACAAGAACCCCGGCCGGACATCCAGAAGGATACATAGAAGCTTTCGCCAATATCTATAAAAATTTCACCGAAACCATCCAGGCAAAAATTGAAGGAAAAACACTCAAGGCATCCCCTGATTTTCCCACAGTGGAAGACGGCGTACGCGGCATGGCTTTTATCGACAATGTGGTTGAAAGCGCGAAGAGCGATAAAAAATGGACGGAGTTTAAAGTATAAAAGAGGAAGGGGGCAGGAGATTAGCGCCGGAAATAGTCACAAGACCGTTCATTATTTTTTTTGCAACGGTGAACTTCTCAGGTGCGATCTTCCTAGCACCTCCAATACGCGAACAGAAAAAATTTGAATCAATAGAAGACTATGACTACAATTAAAGGACCTGGAATATTTTTAGCACAGTTTATTGGCGATGATCCGCCGTTCAATGATCTTACTTCCATTTGTCAATGGGCGAAAGAACTCGGATTTGTGGGAATTCAGCTCCCAACCAACGACAGCCGGTTTATTGATCTGCAGCAAGCGGCAGAAAGTAAGACCTATGCGGCAGAACTGAAGGGAAAGGTGGAAGAAACAGGATTGCAGATAACAGAACTTTCAACGCATTTGCAGGGGCAGCTAATAGCGGTAAATCCTGCTTACGATACCTTGTTTGACGGCTTTGCGCCGGAGCCCCTGCGAGGTCATGCGAAAGAAAGAACGGACTGGGCAGTTCAGCAATTAATGTATGCAGCAAAAGCATCCGAAAATCTCGGCTTAAACGCACATGCCACCTTCAGCGGTTCGCTGCTTTGGCACACGATCTATCCCTGGCCACAACGTCCGCCCGGTCTGGTGGAAGATGGCTTTTCAGAACTCGCGAAAAGATGGTTGCCTGTTCTCAATAAGTTTGATGATTGCGGCGTTGATCTTTGTTATGAGATCCATCCCGGTGAAGATCTCCACGACGGCATTTCTTTTGAAATGTTTTTAGACAAAGTGCATCAGCATCCCCGCGCCTGCTTGTTGTACGACCCGTCACACCTGCTCTTACAATGTCTCGATTATCTCGAATACATCGACATTTACCATGAAAGGATCAAAATGTTTCATGTAAAAGATGCCGAGTTCAATCCAACGGGAAGACAGGGAGTGTATGGAGGATATCAAGGCTGGATCAATCGCGCCGGCCGGTTCAGATCGCTCGGAGACGGGCAGGTCGACTTCAAGTCGATTTTCAGTAAAATGGCACAATATGATTATAAAGGATGGGCGGTTTTGGAGTGGGAATGCGCGCTTAAAAATCCGGAAGACGGTGCAAAAGAGGGAGCAGAATTTATTAAAAATCAGATTATCAGGGTAACAGAAAAAGCCTTTGATGATTTTGCCGCAACTTCCATCGATGATAATTTAAATAAACGGATATTAGGAATTTAATGAATACCTTTACGTTTTATTAACTTGTTTTTTAATTTTACAACAAAAAATAGATGATATGAAAAAGTATTTGATTGCCTTTACACTTTTGTCTTTCGTTGTAGCCTGTGGCAGCAACAATGATAATGAAAACGCTGGTAATAACGGAGCAACAGAAGAAAATGCAGATGCCGGAGCAGCCACTGAAGACGTTACACAAACGGCAGCCTATAAGGAAGGTCTTGCATTGATCGGCAAAAACGATTGCTTAACCTGTCACACCGTAAATCAAAAATTGGTTGGGCCTTCTTATATGGATGTTTCCAATAAATATGCAGGATCAGATACAGCCGTAACTTATCTCGCTCATAAAATAATTCATGGCGGATCCGGTGTATGGGGCGATATTGCCATGACACCACATCCAAACCTTTCTCAACAGGATGCAGAAGCCATGGTTAAATATATTTTATTATTAAAAGATACTCAATAAGATGCGATCATTACTACTTGCCGGACTGGTATGCACTTTATTTTCCTGTAATTCTGCAAGAAATACCGCATCTAACGGTTCGGGCGAAATGAATTCAAATGCCGGAAATACCTCAAAAGACGGCTGGATAAGCCTTTTTGATGGCAAAACGCTCAGTGGCTGGCATTCCTACGGAAAGTCGGCTCCCGGGTCTGCGTGGGTAGTTGATGACGGTGCCATCCATTTGGATGCTTCCAATAAAGCCGGGTATCAATCAAACGGAGGCGGCGACCTGGTAACGGATCAGAGTTTTAAGGATTTTGATCTGCAACTTGACTGGAAGATCTCTAAAGACGGAAACAGCGGCGTAATCTTTTATATTCACGAAGACACGGCCCGGTTCGACGAGAGCTGGCGTTCAGGTCCGGAGATCCAGGTGTTGGACAATGCCGGTCATCCGGATGCCAAAATATATAAACATCGCGCCGGCGACCTGTATGATCTGATAGCGAGTTCGCCGGAAACGGTGAGGCCGTACGGAGAATGGAATCATCTGGAAATTAAAAGCCTGAACGGACAACTCGATGTGTATTTAAACGATACGCACGTCTTATCAACCACTATGTGGAACGATGAGTGGAAGCAGTTAATCGCAGGCAGTAAATTCAAAAACAGTCCCGACTTTGGCACCTTCAGAGAAGGTAAAATTGCACTGCAGGATCACGGAAATGACGTTTGGTTTAAAGATATACGCATCAAAAGATTATAATCCTTTCCGGATTCATTTAGTTGAAGGAGCCACCTGTTTTAGGTGGCTTTTTTTTTGGTGTTTTTTCAGGCGGTCTGAACTTCGCTTTAACGAGGAAGTTATCACGATTTAGTGCTCAGAATAAGTGACTGATTTTTGTATTCCGGCAGCACATTCGCGCCATCGGGGGTGATACAAAATTCCAGATCCTTTTCAAGCCCGTAACCTGCGAGGCGGTGCCAGTGGGTGGTTGTGCGGATGAATGAAGGCAGATCACCTTTGTGCAGATCGTACATTTGTTCAGCCATAATGCTTGAATCACAACGGATCTCAAACTGGTCTTTCAGCCGGTTGATAACCGCCCCTGCAAACAAGGTGTCTTCGAGATTGAAGCGATCTTTCCAGCCTGAACATCCGAGGATAACGTTCTTATTGGCAGCAAGTAAATGATCGCAAACCGCGGTGAGATTTGGAAAAGATCCTGTTATGATTTCCGAAGCGCCTTTAGCCACTGCCATGTGCAACAGCCGGGTGCCGTTGGTAGTAGTCAACACCAAAATCTTGTTCTTCACAAATTCTTCCGGATATTCGGCCGGGGAATTTCCATATTGCAATCCTTCGATCACCTTTCCGTCCCGTTCACCGGCGGTAATCCCGTTAACCTGTTTGCCAATTATAATACAGTCTTCCACCCTTTCAACCGGAATCACTTTTCTGGCGCCATTAGCCAGGGCAGTGGCAATGGTAGAGGTGGCGCGGAAAACATCGATCAATACAAAAATACTTCCCGAGATATCATACAATTTCAATAAAGCGGGAGACAGAATAGTAAAAAGCTGCGGTTTTGTTGCCATAAGAATGGGCGCAAAGATAAGATTCCGAAGATTGGAGCGCAACGGATTTTTGGGATTGTCCGAAATATTTAATATCTCTATATAAATCCAGGCTTACAGCCAGAACAAACATAAGATTGAACCGCCGAGCGTCGTGGCAAATAACACCAGCTTTTTTCTGATATAATCTTCCTTTTTTGATGCCCCCTTTAAATTTTTGTAATAGGTAAAGGATGAATAAACAGAGAGCGAGGAGAGAATGACAGCAATTACGAAAAGCAGTGGAACGGATTTGATATTCAAAAATGCAACAATCCAGACACAAATCAGCACATAACTGAAGTAGTCCTTCCGGACTTTTGATACGGTCATCATAAGAAGTTAGTTTTTAATTAAGATTTAATAAAGTTAAGGGAATTCATTAAATATTAAGCTTAAAATTTTGGACGTTAAACAGTTACATATACAACAATTGCTATTTCTTCAAAACTAATTGTTTTTAAAGGGAACAATCATTTCAAATGCAGGGATTTGTACGGTGAATGTGGTTTTGTTGTTCAGGTTTTCCATCAGGTAAGTGCCATACATTTTTCCCATTTCTGTTTTAAGATTACAGCCGCTGACATATTGATGCCGTCGGCCCGATGCGATAACCGGCTGTAGTCCCACAACCCCTTCGCCTTCTACCTCCCGCTCTTCACCATTGCTGTCGAAGATATGCCATTGTCTTCTGAGAAGTTTTACCGAAAAGGCGTTATGATTTTCAATCGTGATGCGGTAGGCAAACATGAATTCATTATTGAGCGGATTGCTGTAATCGCTCTGATAAAACGTTTCAACACTCACTTCCACACCCTCAGTAATAATTGAGATCATAGTAATTGCGGCTCTTTGAGGATAAAAATAGTACGATTGCCTAATAAAATCAAAGATTGTCGGAAATTCTCTATCCAATCCTCAACATATGTCTAAAAATAATGCGTTTTAACGCCCTTGCCATCCGCTTTACTTAACTTCGCGAAAATCTAAAGATCAGTCATGACAAAAATTGCGGTAGCTAAAGGCGATGGAATTGGTCCGGAAATAATGGAGGCGGTGTTGCGTATTTTTAAGGAAGCAAAAGTTCCACTGGAATATGAATTTGTAGAAATGGGCAAATGGGTCTTTGATAAGGGATACAATAACGGAATGACGCCCGAGGCACAGCAAACGATTGAAACCCTCGGTATCTTATTTAAAGGCCCGATGGAAACTCCGAAAGGAAAAGGTGTAAAAAGTGTGAATGTCACAGCGAGGAAAACCTGGAATACCTTTGCCAATAAGCGGGTTTTCCAAACCCTTCACGGGGTAGATACGGTTTTCAGTAAAGCGGGCATTCCGGTGGATGTTACCATCGTTCGCGAAAATATTGAAGATACTTACGGCGGAATCGAACACCTTCTTTCCCATGACGTTGCGCTCAGCCGGCGTTTCATCACCCGCCCGGGAAGCCATCAGGTAATTCAGTATGCATTCGAAATGGCGAGAAAAAAGGGTGCAAAACGTATTACCTGCGGTCATAAAGCAAATATTATGAAGATGACCGATGGTTTATTTCTTCAGGTATTCCAGGAAGTGGCGAAAGATTATCCGGATATCAAGGCCGACGATGTAATCGTAGATGATCTATGTATGAAACTGGTAACGCGTCCCGACTTATTTGACGTTGTTGTATTAACCAACCTGCAGGGCGATATTGTGAGTGATCTTTGCGCCGGACTGGTCGGTGGATTGGGATTTGCACCTTCCGCCAATATTGGTGATCATATCTGCATTTTTGAAGCCGTTCATGGAACAGCGCCCGATATTGCCGGAAAAAATATTGCCAATCCTACAGCGCTGCTGCTCAGTGGTGTAGCCATGCTGCAGCACCTCGGGCTCATGCAAGGCGCCGCAATGATTGAGAATGCACTACTTTATACCCTCGAGCAGGGAATTCATACCGGCGATTTTGGCGATAAGTCTACCCCTTCCTTAAATACTACGGAATACGCCGAAGCCATTATTCAAAATTTTGGGAAGCAACCCGAAAAAGGAGCAAAACCGATGCTGCCCGATATGCCGGTGACGCCTACGATTTTCAAGCTTGAAAAAAATGCAATGATGGAGTCTTCGGAGGAAGAAAATGAACGTATTGTGGGCGTAGATTTTTTCATTGAAAGCAATGAACTCCCAATTGCCATTGCCAATAAATGTTTAAGACATGCCGGCGTAAAATTCAAACTCGTAAATATCAGTAATCGCGGAACGCAGGTTTGGCCCACGGGTTCAGTCTATACCAATCTGGTGAATATTTACAATGCGCGTTTCGAAAGTATTGATGACCTGCCCCTGAATCAGCAGGATATTATAGGATTGTACGTTAGTTTAAGCGGAAACTTTAAGATCTGTTCGAGTGAGTTGCTCAATATGTGGGGAGATAAGAAAGCATACAGCCTGGCGCAAGGCCAATAAGCTATTGTTTGCCTGCCTTTTGTTTTTTTTCTTTTTTGGGTAAAAGTTTTTTTATCCTTTCAAGCAATTCAACCGATGTAAACGGCTTTACGATAAAATCGTTTGCACCAAGCGAAAGCGTTTCATAGACGGTAGCTTCTTCATCAATCGCAGAAATTACGAGTACAGGTATTTCTTTACCATTTGATTTAATGAGACTGATAATTTCGAATCCTGAAGCTGAAGGCATGATAATATCGGTGATGATCAGATCTGGATTGAAAGGTTCGAGAGCGGCAATCGCACTTTTAAAATCGGTATTAACCGAGACTTCATATCCCTCTTTTTGTAAGGTGTGTTCCAAAAGTTTCAACATCACAGGATCATCTTCAACGACTAATATTTTCATAAGGTAGTTTTTTCACAATATCAATTATCTGTTTTTCATAATCAAAAATAAACTAATAGGATTTTGCTAATATTTAACCGGCTTTATCTTTTCAATTCTATTATTTTTGTCGCAATAAATTGTAAATAAAGATTATTTATCAAAAATATCATAATGAAAAAAATATTGCTGTCAATATTTGGAATCCTTTTGTTTGCCTTTGCTCATGCCCAAGATACTGATTCTGTAAGAATAAGAACTGATTATAGCAAAATTGATTTGAGCAACCGGCCAAACGACCATTTCATGATACAATATGGTTATGATGGATGGCTGAATACACCTGACAGTGCTACGCCTTCAGGATTTTCAAGGCATTTCAATTTTTATTTCATGTATGACAAACCTTTAAAAACTAATCCGCATCTGAGCCTCGCCATTGGCCTTGGATTGGGATCAAGCAATATGTTTTTTAAAGACACCTACATCAACCTCAAATCACCCACAGAAGAATTACCCTTTCAAACCGTAAACAGCGCCAACCATTATAAAAAGTATAAGCTCACAACCATCTACGGAGAAGTTCCACTCGAATTCAGATATGTTTCAAATCCTGTTTCACATGATAAAGGATTTAAAGCAGCGCTCGGACTGAAAATCGGAACCCTTCTCAAGTCTTATACAAAAGGGAAGAATCTCCTCGATGCCAGTGGCCGTTCTGTCTATGGCGAGAAATACATCAATAAGGAACAGGCTAAGAATTTTATCAATACAAACCGATTTGCCGCCACGGCGAGATTTGGTTATGGCATCCTTTCCATTGACGGCTCTTACCAGTTGAACAATTTCCTGAAGCAAGGTGCCGGCGCCGCATTTCATCCCTATTCAATCGGACTCACGCTGAGCGGATTGTAAACAGCGATTAAGCCGTTCAGATTCTTTCAGCTTTTTGTTCCCTGTTCACAAGAGCGAAATAAAATTAGCGGTAAACCAGGCGGTCGTGGCATTGCTCAATCAATCTCCGGGCAAGAATTCGCGGACTGCAGCTTTTTTCCCACGGTATGTGATTTGTTGGCCTTCCACATAAACCAACAAATAAACATGCAAACACCGCAGATTTTAGGCATTAATCGAACGCAGGACGGATCTATTTCAATTTTTGAGGGGGGAACACACATTTTATCGATTCATAAGGAGAGGATAACAAAACGCAAACATCATTGGGGGCGGTTGGGCGACATGAAGAAATACAAAGACTACATGCCCTTTATCGAAAGACCTTTTGATTTGATTGTTGAATGCTGGAGCGCAGATGATGAAAGGGAAAAAAAAGAGGCGTACCATCAGGAACTTAAAGAAGAATTTCCGCTGACTCCGGAAACAAAAATCATTGAAATCTCTCATCATCTTTCGCATCTTTATAGCTGTTATCCAACCAGCGGATTTGCAACCTGTGCGGTCATGATCATCGATTCAGTCGGCAGTCCCGCAGGACATATAAAATACGACTATCCCGGAAAAACGATGAGCAATGGGCTCTTCGAAGTTGCCTCCTACTATTACTGCGATAAAGGTGAAATTGTGTGCCTCCGGAAACAATTGCACGACCGCGATCCTGAAAAGGTAAACGGGCTTGGCAACTTTTATTACAAACTGACCGAATGTTTATTCAAAGGCGAAGGAAATGAAGGGAAAGTAATGGGCCTGGCTGCCTATGGTAATCCGGCAGCGCTTGACCTTCCCGAGCTGATTGTGGAAGAAGGCTCTGTTTACATTCCCGATACCTGGCGCGAATTGTTTAAATCAACAGATTACGATTATAAGGAAGAGAAAAAAACCTTCCAGGAAAAAGCGGATCTCGCGGCAAAAGGACAGGAAGTGTTTGAAAATGCATTGGTGGAAATTGCAAAATGGCTGAGCGAAAAAACCGGCACCAAAGACATTGCCTATGCCGGAGGCTGCGCGCTGAATTGTGTTGCCAACAGCAGGGTGCTCGATGCAGGAATCAATCTGTTCATTCCTCCTGCACCCCATGATGGCGGAACTTCCATTGGATGTGCAATCTATGGAGCAATGCAATGTTACCACCTCGATAACGCTTTTGACTGGCAGCAGGATTATCTTGGTCCTTGTGTGGAAATTGAAAACCTGCCCGATGTCATAGAAAAAAACTATCCCGATCTTTCCGTTCAAAAGCAGGTTGAGCTTCCGGAATTTTGTGCGGAGCAGCTTTATTGGGGAAAGATATTGTGCGTATTTCAAAGTCACAGTGAATTTGGT
>JAFAEW010000132.1 GCA_023423835.1 Bacteroidota bacterium
CGTCAAGTTCTTTTTCTGACCATATTTTTTCACCTGTTATATTAAGAAATGTTCCCGGCTTAGATTCATTATTTGTTTTATAACTCTCAATCAAAATGTCAACATCTTCAAGATATTTTTTGTCAGAGGAAAATTCGGACCAATCTAAAAGCAATTCTGTTGTAATTAATGTTTCACTATCTGTTGTTTTCATTAATAAATCCTTTCCTAATATTGAAGCTGCATATCTCCCAATCCCTTTTCTACCTTGGAGTGGTCTCTTTTTAATTTTGCTTTTCTTTTGTCTTAATTTTTCCTGTACGGACGGAACCATCCATTTTGTAGTAACGGTCTCAAAACTCATACCGTGACCATCATCACTAATTGTTATCGTTGCTGAATTATTTTGAAAAATTAGTTTGATATAAACTTTTTCTGCATCTGCATCATAAGAATTTTTTACCAATTCAAGGATTGCCGTGTAAGAATCTTTTATTATTCCCTTGCCAACAGTAAGTATATGATTTGCGGCGGGCTTAATATAGAAGAGGCCGGAATTAATTATTTCCTTTTCAGTAATCATAATAGGTTCATTATTGTTTTGGCAATTGCAACTGCCATCAAAGGCGGCACAGCATTTCCAATTTGCTTAAACGCTGCTGTTCTTCCTCCTTCAAAGTAAAAATCATCCGGAAAGGATTGTATTCTCGCTGCTTCCCGCACTGAGATAGAACGAACCTGGTCCGCATCGGGATAAATATAGTAATGGCCGTCCTTTGCTATGTGTGCAACTACAGTATGTGAGTGACCGGTTGGGTCAACTACTTTATAACGATCAAGAAATGCAGTGACATTCCGGTGTGTGCGCAAATGCTCAGGAATTTCATTGTATTTCAAACGCTTTTTTTTGTTAAGCCATTTGTCAATGGCAAGGGAGTAAATCTCCAAATCTCTTTCGTTATGATTTCGGGTAATATGTTGGGTGACGAAATCAACTCCGTTTCTTATTCCGGTTTGTTTCAGGTAATCGCTTATCTGTTGTGTATATCCGGCAACCGGTAGTTCATCTCCTGGTTTTAACCTTGGCAAATCAAAGAATAAATCTTTTTTCGTCTCCCACACATTTTCCATGGTTTCCGGCATTGGAAAAGAAAACTTCTTTTTTCCCCTTTGCCCGATAATAATCACCCGTCTTCGCCTTTGCAGCACCCCGTATTCTTCTGCATTTAAAACGGTTGGCTCTGCAACTGAGTAACCGATTGAATTAAAAAGCCCAATCATCTCATTCAGGTATTTTGCATTACCAGCCGTTAACAGGCCTAATACATTTTCGAAGACAAAATATTTTGGCTGGTATCTTTCCAGAAACTGTCCGTAAAATCTGAACAGAAAGTTTCTTTTATCCCATCTCATTCCCCTGGGGTCTCTGCTTCTTCCCACAAGCGAATATGCCTGGCAGGGCGGCCCTCCAACAATCAGATCAATTTTTTCCGGTTTAAGTTTTGAGTCAATTTTTTTGAATATACTTTGAATTGTCCTGCCGGAAATTTCCTCATTGATAACAGAATCCATTAACTCCCGGGGTATCAGCGCCCAAAGCTGCTCTCTTGCGAGCCGATTCTGCAGGTATGAAAAATATATTTCCGGCTTTCCGGCCTGATGTAAATAGTGATAAGCTATTCTCGTTTGCAAAGTATCGCACGCATCTTTATCCATCTCAACATGGGCAACAGGATTAAAACCTTCCCGGATAAATCCTTCGGATAGTCCTCCCGCGCCGGCAAAAAGATCTATATAATTCATCTTTAATTGTCTGAGAGATTGAATTGTGATGGTATGGGGATTAACGTATCCATTCCTGTTTCTTTCAGTGACACCTTCAGCATCATATCATAAATATCCTTTCCCGCTTTTTCGCAGACCTGAAAACATTTGTTCATTAAATCATTTCTTAAATCCGCCTCTTCCCTTGTGTAAATTGGTTCACCCTTTTCAAAATTGATATAGTCATTGAAATCATCATCCGGGTGAAAACTCACACCCTCGGTAATTAACTGTTTTGCGAATGCTTTTACATCTTCAGTCGTTTCTATTTTATTAATCATTTCCGGCGTATTTTACGGAGTTTTTTAATTAAATTATTCATTGTGAACGCTATATTTCCTGGTTTTAATTCACATTCATAAAGAGTTACCACATTCCATTTACCTGATTTCAGTTTTTTAACATGTTCCTCGTCCAGTTCTTTGTTTCTTGATATTTTGTCAAGCCACCATTGTGTGTTCGTCTTCGGTACTACAAAATATTTACATCCCTCGTGTCCATGCCAGAAACAACCATGAACGAATATTACTGTTCTGTATTTTGGCAGAGCGATATCCGGCTTTCCGGGTAAATTTTTGCAATGCAGCCTATACCTGAACCCCTTTGCAAATAAGTACTTCCGCACCGCCAGTTCCGGCTTTGTATTCTTTGCCCGGATGCGGCTCATATTATAGCTTCTAATTTCGGATGAATGAACATCAGCCATATCTCGCTCTTATTTTGAGGGGATTCAATATCAAATTCAGAAAACCAACGATTCTCACCGTAGTGCAAAGTCGTCACAACCCCTCAAATTCCAGTTTCGCAAACTTGGAGAATCAGTAACCGCCAATTATTGTCTTATTTGCATCGTCGCTTTTACCCCTTCCTTCCTGTATAGGGCAAATGTTCTTTTTTGTATTCAAACTAAACCCGACATACCTATATTCGTTTATACTCGGTTAGGCGAAATAGTCAGTTGCAAAAGACAACAACCAGAGATCACGATCGGTGAATCGTAATCTTTTTTTTCAATCTGTTAAATACCGATTTATTTCAATAACAAAAAGAACCAGTTTCCTTTGTTTCATCACCTCGTTAACATAACATTAGTGTCATCTTTAAGCACTTCATTCGCAAATTACCAAAAAATTATCATGATCAAAGGAAAGTTCTCTACTTTCCGATACAAAACTTCCCGAAGATCGTTCCGAGTATATCCCTGTCTACTTCTACCTGCCCCGTGATTTCGCCGAGGTAATGCAGGCAAGTTCTTACGTCAACGGTCAGCAAATCGCCGGTTAATCCCTCTTCAAGGCCTGATCGGATCGCGTCGAGACTTTCCTTCATCCGCAAAAGCGCTTCATGGTGCCGGGCATTGGTGACGATGGTATCACCGGATCTTTTATTTGCGATCGCCTTTTCATAGAGCGCCGTTTTCAGCCAGTCGAGATTGATGCCTGACCTGGCGGAGATGGTGTTGAGCTCGGGATCCATCAAAATCCCCTGCTCCTTCATCTGATCATAATAAAGATCAAACTTGTTTTTTACGGTGATCGTCTTGTCCGCAAAGCTGTTCATCCAGATCGGATCGTCTTCGGGATCGGTAAGGTCGGTCACGTGGATGATGAGATCGGCCTGCTTCGCGTTTTTCTTACTCCTTTCAATTCCCAAAGATTCGATCTTATCGGTGGTATGCTGTCGAATACCGGCCGTATCAATCAGGCGAAACAAAATGCCATTGATATTTACCGTTTCTTCAATCGTATCGCGGGTAGTGCCGGCAATTTCGCTCACAATTGCCCGCTCTTCATTCAGCAAGGCATTCAGTAGCGTACTCTTTCCCGCATTTGGCTTGCCGATGATGGCCACGGAAACGCCTTTTTTAATGACATTACCGAGTGCAAAAGAATCGGTTAGTTGCATCGTTTTTTGGGCTATCACTTCTACCAGCTCTTTGAGTTGGCTGCGGTCGGCAAACTCAACATCCTCATCGGAAAAGTCGAGTTCCAGTTCGAGCAGGGCTGCGAAATTGATCAACTGATCGCGGAGTGTATTCAATTCAAGCGAGAATCCGCCCCGCAATTGATTCATGGCGGCATCGTGAGCCGCCTTCGTTTCCGCATGAATGATATCGGCCACCGCCTCTGCCTGCGTGAGGTCCATTTTCCCATTCAAAAAAGCCCGTTGGGTAAATTCTCCGGGTTTAGCAAGTCTGCTTCCCCGCCTCACAAGGCTGTCGAGCACCCGTTGCAAAATATAGGGCGAGCCGTGGCAACTGATCTCAATAACATCTTCGCCGGTAAAACTGTGTGGCTTTTTAAACAGCGCGAGCACCACTTCATCCAAAATTTCATCGCCGTCCTGGAGAAGTCCCACGTGAAGCGTATTGGCGGATTGCCCTTGCAACGCTTTCGAAGGAAACAGCTTCTGCACAATCTCATAGGTCTGACTTCCACTCACCCTGATCACACCGATTCCACCGGTTCCGGCCGGTGTTGCAACCGCTGCGATCGTATCCTCCCAACCGGAAATCTTATTATTCATCTGCTAAATTTTCAAGCGCAAAGGTGGCAAAATTTGCATCAATTTCATTCTTTTCCGCCGGAACCTTTCATTCCGTAATTAGAACGTAACTTTGCAGGTTCAAAAAGTCTAAAAAAGTTGAAAACCGGTTTTGTAAATATTTTCGGACGGCCCAATGCCGGTAAGAGTACGCTGATGAATGCGCTGTTGGGGGAAAAGCTTGCCATCGTTTCTTCGAAAGTGCAAACAACACGGCACCGCATCAAAGGAATTCTGAATGAACCGGGAAAATACCAGATCATTTTTTCCGATACCCCAGGCATAATTGATCCTGCCTATAAGCTGCAGGAACGAATGATGCAGGCGGTGAAAAATGCACTTGAAGACGTGGACGTTGCCCTTTTGCTGATCGACGCGACCGAACAAAACTTCGAATCGAACGAAATCTTTGAGAAACTTCACCTCAAAGTTCCGGCCGTCGTGGCCTTTAATAAGGCCGATAAATCGACGCCGGAAAATTTGCAGAAACAGATCGACTTTTATTCCCAAAAACCTTATTGCACGAAGTGGGTAAAAATTTCGGCCTTACATCGATTGAATCTCGATGTTTTGCTCAATGAGGTGATCGAATTATTGCCCGAAGCGCCGCCTTTTTATCCGGAGGATGAGCTGACCGATCTCCCTACGAGATTTTTTACTGCGGAAATCATTCGTGAAAAGATTTACGAACTTTTTGGAGAAGAAATTCCTTATCATACCACCGTCATGATCAATGAGTTTAAGGAAAAGACCACGCTTACCAAAATCCAGGCAGATATTGTGGTGCAGAGAGAAAGTCAGAAGGGAATTTTATTGGGCGAAGGTGGAAAAATGATCAAAAAGCTCGGCACTTTATCGCGGATGGAAATTGAAAAATTTCTCGACCGCAAAGTTTTCCTCGAGCTGTTTGTAAAAGTGCGACCGAAATGGCGGGAAGACGATCTTAAACTGAAAGAATTCGGATATTAATAATCATATTCATTACATGAAATTAAAGAGTTTTACAGCCGCCATTGTTGGCAGGCCGAATGTGGGAAAAAGTACTTTGTTTAACCGTCTGGTAGAGCAAAGGAAGGCGATTGTGGATAATGTGAGCGGCGTAACGCGAGACCGTCAATACGGTATCTGTGAATGGAATGGAAAGACGTTTAACATCATCGATACCGGCGGATTTGTGGCTGATTCAGAAGATGTGTTTGAAAAAGCGATTGCGAAACAGGTGAAAATCGCAATCGATGAAGCGGATGTGGTTTTGTTTATGACCGATGCCGCTGTGGGAATAACCGATCTCGATGAAAATATGCTACAACTTCTGAGAACGTCGAAGCGTCCGGTATTTCTGGTTGTCAACAAGGTGGATAATGCCGACAGAATGTTGCTGGCCTCCGAATTTTATGCAATGGGATTCGACCACATCTTCTTCGTAAGCAGCATTTCGGGAAGCGGAACCGGCGAATTGCTCGATGCCATCACGCAACTGATCCCGGAAGCAGAGGAAGAGAAAGAAGACGAAAACGCGATTCCCAAATTTGCAATCATCGGCCAGCCCAATGTTGGGAAATCCTCACTTTTGAATGCGCTGGTTGGCAATGAAAGAACCATCGTAAGCGACATCGCCGGTACAACAAGGGATACGATCCATACCCATTATAACCTTTTCAATAAGGAATTCATTTTGATCGATACGGCCGGACTGAGGAAGAAATCATCGGAAAAAGATGATCTCGAATTCTATTCCGTTATCCGCGCCATCAGGGCAATGGATGAAGCGGATGTGTGCATGCTTTTGATTGATGCCACCAAAGGCATCACGGCCCAGGATGTAAATATTTTTTCTCTCGCTGCCAGGAAAGGTAAGGGGATTGTGTTGTTGGTAAATAAATGGGATCTGATGGAAAAGACGACCAACACCGCAAAAGAATATGAAAAGCGGATTAAGGAAAAAATTGCTCCGTTTACAGATGTTCCCATTATTTTCATTTCTGCCCTCGAAAAAGTCAGGATCTTTAAGGCTATGGAAGTTGCGCTCGAGGTTTATAAAAATCGACACACAAAGATTTCCACCTCAAAGTTGAACGATGTGATCCTGAAAGCGGTTGAAAATTTTCATGCGCCGGTGGTAAGAGGACATACGGTAAAGATTAAATATGTGACGCAATTGCCGACGCATATTCCATCGTTTGCGTTTTTCACCAATTTTCCCGACGATATCAAAACCCCCTATAAAAATTACCTGGAAAATCAATTGCGCAGCAAATTCAATTTAAGCGGCATTCCAATCAGGTTGTTTTTCCGGAAAAAATAAAAACCGACTGCAAATGAAACAGGAAATCAATATAAGGCGAGCGGTGAAGGAAGATTGTCCGAGGTTGATGGAATTGGTCCGCGAACTGGCACTATATGAAAAAGCTCCGGATCAGGTAACCGTTACCCTGGAACATTTTGAGGAAAGCGGATTTGGAGAAAATCCCGTCTGGTGGGCTTTTGTGGCCGAACACCAGGGACGCATTGACGGCTTTGCCCTTTATTACATCCGCTATTCAACCTGGAAAGGAAAACGAATGTACCTCGAAGACATCATCGTAACGGAAAAAGCGAGAGGATTAGGCATCGGGAAATTATTGTTCGACCGGCTCATTACCGAAGCGAAAGAGCAACACTTAAACGGGATGGTATGGCAGGTGCTCAACTGGAATGAACCGGCCATCAGGTTTTACAAAAAGAATTATAATGCCAACCTGGATAATGAGTGGACGAACTGCTCAATCGAGATCTGAATGGGATAAATGATACGTGTCGGAGGGTTTTTCGGGGAAACGGCAAAATAAGTTTCATTCATTCCTTCTTGTTCGCTTTTTTAAGGCAGGTTGTTTACTTTTTTGTCTTGAAACAAAAAAGTAACAAAAAAATTCAAGGCTGCGGGAAAAAAGCTAAAATTTGAAACAATTCCGCTAAACCAAAGAAGCTAACTATCAACTGAAGTTCTTTACTGAGCCTGGACTTGTGGCATCGTTAGAACATGTGTGATCATCTTTGGTTTTAAACGCTTCATTATTCCAAATTTTTTAACGCTTTTTTCCGAGGCCGAAAACCTGCTCCCTAAAATTTACGTAAAAAAATAAGAGAGAATGAGCCTTTGTTCAACACGCAGCAAATTTGGCAAATGGTTCGGTTTAACCGATCGGAGCCCTCCTAAAAATCTGGCGGACTTTTCCTAAAATAAATTCTTCAACTTGTCCACTAATCCTCCGTTTGAGGCGCCGCCTCCGGTAAACAACGCCTTTATATCCTGAAGATCTACATCTCCGTCACCATCTTTATCGAAAGTGCCGGATGCGTATTTGTTGATCAGGTTTTGCATGTTAAATCCTGACGTTTTACCATTGGTGAGGTGATTAAAAATATCCTGCAGATTAAAAGTCTGGTCCGCCGGATTTGCCGCCCTGTTTGCCAGTTGGTTCATCGTATTGGGAACTACCTGGTTGGCCACCTGTTCAGCCTGCTGCATATCCAGCCCCTGGGTTTGCTGAAGGGTGTGCGCATAATTTCCGGTGGCTTCTTTCACCAATTGATTGGAGGTGGCAGAAGTGTTACCACTTTTAAAGAAATCGAGCAACTCGCGGATCCTACCCGATGAAGCGGCATTTTTTAGCGTATCCATGATGCTGCCGCCGGCATTCTGAATGGCAGATTCCTTATTGTTGATGAGATTCGATTGTGTGGACGGGCCGCTGTCGAACTGCTGCCGCACAATATTGATCAGATTTTCTAACATCTTTTTGAAGTTTATAGATGAGGATTACTGGCTTTGGCGATTGGCGTCGTTAACGCGGAATGAAACCTTACAGATACATCCATAAGAGGCCGCTTTACCGTCCTTTACGTGCACTTTAAAATCTTTCACGTAGACCGAATCAATGTTTTGAACGGTCTTCGAAACCTCAGCTATACAATTTTTGATGGCGTCATCAAAACTGGTTTCTGACGAGGCAATAACTTCTATCACTTTTACAATTGGCATAGTTTAAAATTTTACATTAAAAAAACCAATTACTGCAAAAGCCGTGCGAAAATCGATCTCCGGAAAATTTGGATTGAAAATGAGGAAGAGAATTTCCGTTCTGAAATCAATCCTGTGGGGATTTATATGAAACTGTATTTTTCAGCGCAATGTAAAAGAAAGCGTTTCCTACTTTATTCTTGTGGTCTTCCTTTCAATTCGTTTCTCATAATTTTTCCCTTCAAAAATGCGATGAACATAAACGCCGGCCACGTGGATACAATCGGGATCTAATTCTCCCGGCTCAACCAGTTCTTCTACTTCCGCAATGGTAATATCGCCGGCTTTGGCCATGGAAGTTGAAAAATTCCGCGTCGTCTTTCTGAAAATAAGGTTGCCGAGCTTATCGCCTTTCCAGGCTTTAACCATGGTAAAGTTGGCGTGCAGCGCGTTTTCCATCAGGTATTTCTTTCCATTAAATTCTCTGATCTCTTTGCCTTCAGCCACCTCCGTTCCATATCCGGCGGGTGTATAAAATGCGGGAATGCCCATTCCTGCCATTTGAATGCGGGTAACGAGGGTGCCCTGCGGAATAAGATCAACCTCCAATTCACCTGCAAGCAGTTGCCTTTCAAATTCCGCATTTTCACCCACATAACTACTCATCATTTTTTTGATCTGACGGGTGGCAAGGAGTTTTCCCAAACCAAAATTATCGACTCCGGCATTGTTGGAAATACAGGTCAATCCTTTCACATTTTTCTCAACCAGCGCATCGATCAGGTTTTCCGGAATTCCGCACAGTCCGAAACCACCGAGCATGATCGTGTTTCCGTCCTGTACATCGTGAATGGCTTCGATCGCATTCTTAAATACTTTGTTCATGGCAGCAATTTAGTAATTACAAATGTATTTAAAATTGTCTCTGATATTTTTTGTGGGAGAAAACTTATTCAATCCGTTTGATGGTGTTGTATTCTTCCGTTCGCTTTCTCTGTGCGAGGTTGCTCACCGAATCCATCAACACCTTATTCTTGTCGGGATGCGCTTCATAATAATGGTAGCTTTTATAGAACTCGTCTTTAGTGACATCATAGCGTTTGAAGATCTCCAGAAAATAAAGCTTGGTCTGGTCTTTCACTTGTGCGGCGCTATCCAGCGGGATCCGCATTTTCGCATATTCACCCGCATTGATCAGGTCCCACACGATGAATTTCATTTTATCATATCCGAGAATATCATCCGGAATTTTATCGGGATTTGAACAGCCGGCAACTATAAGCAACCCTAGAAAAAAGAACTTCCTCATTATCTTAATTCATTTCTGTATTTCGAAATATTGCCCACATCAATCTTTGAGAGGATTTCCACCGCTTTGGCTTTAGTGGGAGGATCGGCTTTCTTAAAAATGCCGATAATCTCATCACTCCTGTTTTGCAGGAAAAAAGCCATGATCATCGTGTTTGGATTCTCCTGGTTAAAGTCTTTCAGCCTGCTCAATGCTCCTAAAACAGATTCCCGTGCGGCTACCTGGTTGCTGTACATCTGGTCTAAGCCGTTTCTGAAATAATCGTAGAAGATGTCGTGAATAGGATTCAGTTTCGTGTTGGTAACATTGTTGGCGAGCCAGTATCGGTTGCGACTGCCGTCGAAAGCCTTCCAGCCGCTGATATTTCTCGATTCCGGCGCATTGTTGACGATGTTTTGGGCTTTTTGAAAATACGCTGTTCCGCCTTTTGGAGCGAAGGAGTCATAATCAAGTCCCAATATCATATAAACGTAGTAAGCAAAGACGGCGGTAAGATTCCCGGCCAGGGGATCGGTTCCACTAACGCGGTTTTCGTTGAATTCCACCGGTTGAAATTCCACGTATTTAAAAGTAACATCGCCATCCTGGTAATTGGCAATGGGCGATTGGTAACCGGAATTATAGACCGGCCGTGCGGCCTGTACCGTAAGGGTTGCCTTGTAGGTATTATCATCCACCACCTGTGAAAGATTCAGCAAGAAGTTACAGGCGATCCTTTCCTGCGGCTGAAAAACATCGGACGTCCACTTCCGGTTATTCAACAGGTCGGTAAGTTGATTTTGAAGCGTTACAAACTTGTTCTTATTTTCAGAGGAAGCAATTTGCTGGGTTACCACCATCACCTTTGCCTGCAATTCCTGGCTGTTTGCAACCACGGAAAAAAGCAGTAAAGCGAGGACGAAAATATTTCTCTTAAACATCAGTCTTTTGAATAATTAGTTGAACAATCTGGGAAGCGATGGTCTTTTTTGAAGCGAGTTCGAAGAAGTACTCATTGCCTTCCTTATCAAAAACTTTTACCTGATTGGTGTCGTGACCAAATCCGGCTCCTTTATCTTTCAGGGAATTGAGGATGATCATATCCGCATTTTTTTCGCGTAATTTTTTCAGCGCATTTTCGTTTTCGTTTTCCGTTTCGAGTGCAAATCCGATCAATAGCTGTCCTTCCCGCTTTTGTTGACCAAGCCACGCAAGAATATCGGTGGTTTTTTTTAATTGCAACTGCAATCCTTCACCGGATTTTTTAATTTTTTCCTCCTTATACTCCCCGGGCGAAAAGTCGGCCACAGCCGCACTCATGACCATAATTGCCGACTCGGCATATTCAGCTTCACAGGCCTGCAACATTTCAGCCGCCGATCGCACTGCAATTGTTTTAATGCCGCGATAGGCGGTTTTAATATTTACGGGACCGCTCACCAACACCACCTCCGCCCCCTGCATAAAAAACGCTTCCGCGAGTGCAAATCCCATCTTTCCGGACGAATGGTTGCCAATGAAACGAACGGGATCGATGGCCTCGTATGTGGGTCCGGCCGTCAGGAGCACTTTTTTGCCGGACAAAGTTTTTTCCCTGAAAAAATGTTCTAGGGCAAAGGCGAGGATATCTTCCGGTTCAGCCATTCTTCCTTCTCCGGTTAGTCCGCTTGCAAGTTCTCCCTTTTCCACATTCATCACGAGATTTCCGAAGGATCTAAGCTTTTCGATATTGCTTTTCGTGGCAGGATGCAACCACATATCTTCATCCATGGCGGGACAAATCATTACAGGACAAACGGCAGAAAGATAAACCGACAACAACAGGTTATCACAGGCGCCGCCGGCCATCTTTGAAAGGGTATTGCAACTTGCCGGAGCCAGCAGAAACAGGTCGGCCCATCTTCCAAGCATGACGTGATTGGCCCATTCATCACCTTCAAATAATTCAATCAGTACCTTATGATTTGAAAGGGTTGACAAGACGAGGGGCGAAACAAATTCGCGGGCAGAAGGTGTCATGATTACCCTTACCTCTGCTCCCTCTTTTACCAGCAGCCGCAGCAACAAAATACTTTTGTAAGCTGCTATACTTCCCGAAATACCGAGCAATATTTTTTTGCCTTTCAACATGCATTTTTCAATTAAAATATTCCCAACTTCTTGTGCGATTGCGCGTACTGTTTCAGCGGATTCAGGGTTCAAAATAATAAAAAAACGACAGTTATAAGCTGCCGTTTTCTATAAATCCGATTTAAATTTTATCTGAACAGATCATCCTCATCATTCTTACGGAAATAAACTTTAGAATCGAGAAATTCTTCGAGTGCAAGAATCGGTGCATTCGGCATCTTTTCGTAAGCCCTTGAAATTTCGATCTGTTCCTTATTTTCATGAATTTCTTCAAGACTGTCTGTATGCGTAGCAAACTCTTCAAGTTTGTTGTGCAATTCTTCCTTAATGGAAATATTGATTTGATTAGCTCTTTTTGCAATGATGGCTATCGATTCATAAAGGTTGCCGGTTGGCGCTTTTATTTGTGCAAGGTTTCGTGTTTCGATAACACTTGCAATATTATTGCTTAGATGTTTGCGCAATTTGTTCATTCTGCAGATTTTTTATATTTTTTTCTGATAGTGTTTTATATTCATTTACTTCCGTTTTTAATGCGCTTTCATTAAAACGGTCTTCAAAATCCTGGCATTCGGATATCACTTTCTGGAAACGTTCGAGCTGCCTGCTTACGATACTCATGGTGGCATATTTGTAATACGATTTTATTTCCGCCAGTTTATATTGATCGGCTTTTTCCGATTCCGGATAATTATCCATCAGGACTGAAAAAGCAACGCCGGCAGATTTAAAATATCCAAGGTCGTAGTAAAGCTGTGCACTCTTATATTCCTTTAGTTCAAGTTTTGCCCGGCAAAGGTCGATGATCTCATTAGCCTCCTTATTTCTTGCAGAATTAGGATGCGAATTGATGAAAGCCTGCATCAGTGCAATGGTCTTTGATGTGGGCGTTTGATCTAATTCAACTTTCGGCGATTGCTTGTAATAGCAATATGCCCGCATATATTCCGCTTCCTCCAGCCTCGGACTGTTGGGAAAGGTTTCCGTAAACGTCTTAAAAAGGCTTTCAGCATTGGTATAATCCTTCAAATAATAAGCACAATAGGTATATTTATAAAAGATGTCTTCATACTTTTCAGTTCCCCTGAAATGTGGCATTACATCTTCATAAACCTGCTGTGCCTGCGTATATTTTTTCTGCACATAAAACTGCTCTGCCATCTTCAGCTTATAATCAAAATCTTTACTCTTTAAAACCTTTCCAAGCTTTGAAGAACAGGAAGTAAACAATAAAGCAGCAACCAACACCTGCAAAAAAATTTTCATAAAGTGTGCAAAGTTAAGAAATCCGGAGCAAATTAATGGCTCTATTTTTATCTAAAGGCTTTCGGGAGTTAAGAAATGCATAAAACAAGTCTTTACCATTTTCTTACCAAAAACGGGCAAATAAATTGTTTTTATCAGGTGTCGCTCGTTTTGAAACCGAAAAAAACAGCAAGGCGAGGGATTTATTATAATAGTTTTGCAACTTTAAAATGAATGAAATGAAAAAAATCTATGGACTGGTAATTTTTCTCTTCGCTTTCAGCATCTTTACCCATGCGCAAAATGATCCTAAAGCTAAAACGGTTTTAGACAATGTTAGTAATAAGCTGAAAAATGTAAAAGGTCTCACTGCCAGTTTTACCTACAGCACCCGCGACAGGAACAAAAATTTAAAAGGCACCGTAAAAGGCGTCATCAGCATAAAGGGCCAGAAATATTACATCAAACAGGGAGAAACCGAGATTTTTTGCAATGGAAATAAGATCTGGAATTACAATGGGGAAGACGAAGTAACGGTGGCCGATGTAGATAACGAAGACAACAAAACGCTGTCTCCTCAAAAATTGCTCACCAACTTTTACGACCAGGATTTCACTTACAAGCTTGTTTCTTCAGCCGGTAATTATTATGAAATCAATATGGTTCCGACAGATAAAAGGAAGAGTTTTAAATCAGTGACTATTTATGTGGATAAATCGAAAAATCTGATTACGAAGGCAAAAGTGCTCGACAAAAGTGACAATGTAATCGAATTTGTGTTGTCGAATGTGAATACGAATGCGTCACTTCCCGATTCAAAATTTGCGTTTGACGCAGCAAAACATCCGCAGGTGGAAGTGGTTGCCCAATAACGGTAACGGAATCAATAATATAACAGGCTGTTCCAATGCGGGGCAGCTTTTTTTGTGCACCCTCTCCATTTTTTTTATTGCATAAACGATTTTTTTGGTGCATTTTTATCGCGTCATGAAAGATATTATCATAACCATCGACGGATATTCCTCCTGCGGAAAAAGCACGTTGGCGCGTCAACTTGCGCAAAAGCTTAATTACCGCTTTATTGACAGTGGTGCCATGTACAGGGCCATTACCCTTTATTTTCTGCGCAATCATGTGGATTGGAATGATGATCGCAAAACGCGGGCAGCATTGAAAAATATCAACCTTTCCTTTGTCTACAATCCTCGATCCGGAAAAAGCGACATCTATCTTAATGACGAAAATGTGGAAGCCTTCATTCGCGATATGTTGGTAAGCGAAAATGTAAGCGCCGTGGCTGCGATAGAAGCGGTGAGAAATTTCGCCGTCGATCAGCAAAAAAAAATGGGCGAAGACAAAGCCATTGTGATGGATGGACGGGATATCGGAACAACCGTTTTTCCCAATGCGGAACTCAAGATATTTATGACCGCCGATCCGGCCGTAAGAGTAGAAAGAAGATACAAGGAACTGTTTGAGAAAAACGAACTGCTGACGGTTGAAGAAATCAAAAACAACCTTGAAATGCGGGATTATATCGATAGCAACCGCAAATTCAGCCCGCTGAGAAAAGCCGACGATGCGGTGGTATTAGACAACACCAAACTCAATGCGGAAGAACAGTTGCAACTTGCTCTGAATTGGGCCGAAAAAATTATCAACGCCTGATCAGGACTTTTCCTGACCAACATCATTCTGTCGCCTGACCGGCAAAAGGATCCGCGGATATTGCAATCCTACCTTTGTGCTGTGAAAAATTTAACTGTACTGTTTTTGCTGGCGTTGATGATTACTTATTCTTTTAATAAGGTGATTATCTATGCAGAATACATTGCAAATAAAAATTTCATAAGTCAGACACTCTGTGAAAACAAAAATGATCCTGAAAAGGATTGCCAGGGAAAATGCCAGCTTAAAAAATCAATGGAAAAGGAAGAAAAGAAAAATGAGGTTCCAACAAAGGTGGAAACCGCATTTTATATTTCTGATTTCCCTGAAACCCTTCAAAGACAACCTTCAAAAGGCAGCCCTTCACCTTCCCTCTCCTACTATTCCCTTCAATATAGCCTGTTGTTGGCGGCTTCTATTTTCCATCCGCCCGGAAATCGTGCGTAGCAATGTATTGCCCTCTATTTCTCCTGCGCAATACCCGTCGTTTCTATCAGATTGAATAGGCTCTAACCGTTTTAAACGCCGTTTAATACGGGTAAGACTGCCCAAATTCATTCCCATTACATCATCAAAAAAAATTTCAGATGTCATACTATAGCTTTATCACACCAAAAAATATTTTAAAAAGATCGCTTTCAATTTTCGGATTGATCCTTCTAATCCTCTCAGGAAGTGCATGCAAAACAGAAGTCGTTGCACCCAATCAGCCGCCGGTAATTACCAATCCCGATCCTTCGGTTTCAGACCAAATAAAACTCGGTGAGGTTGAATTCACCAACAACAGGATCAGCCTGTATTCAACCAGGGATTTATCTACAGGATATAACACCATCAACGCCCTGATAACGGATGCCGCGGGAAAAATTGTTGAAAATGCGTTGGTGAAAATTCATCCCGAAATGAAAACCGAAATGATGTCGCATGGCGCTCCCGTGGAACAACCGGTTTATAACACCGTTTCAAAATTATATGAAGCGGCAATCATTTTTACCATGCCCGGAGAGACCGGCTGGAAGATAAAAGTGGTTTTCAACGGAGAAGAAAAATACGTTCCGGTGGTGGTAAAATCCGAAACGCAAAAATTAACCGCTTCCTATAAAGGAACCGATGGCATCAATTATCAGTTATCCATTATTCCAAAGCCATGGAAAACCGGAATGAACGACCTTGAATTGCTGATACATAATGGCAGCAACGGGTATTCGCCGGTGAATGACCTGCAGGTAAAATTCGATCCTGAAATGGTTTCTATGAATCATGGATCTCCGAATAACGTAGAACCGGCTTTCACAGCCGATGGACATTATAACGGAAAAGTCAATTTCACCATGACAGGCAACTGGCGTTTACATTTCACACTGATTAATAAAGAAGTGGTTGTTGAAGATGGATTTCTCGACATCAGCTTCTGATAAAATACTTCACTCAAAAAAAGCGATATGTTTTGCAAAAAACTACTGTCTGTATGCCTGATATTAATTCCCGGGTACCTGATGGCGCAAACAAACGATTCAGACACGATGGAACTGAAGGATCACAGCCTGAATGAAATAATCGTTCAATCCGTAAGAGAATATTCCGGATCAAGAGAAAAAAAACAATCGAAAGATCTTTTGAAGTCAACCGATCAGATCTTGTCAGAAACCGGTGGATTGCAGATGATTAAAAGAGGCAACTTTGCCTGGGAACCGGCGGTTAGGGGTATGAATGCGGGTCAGATTAATGTTACTATCGATGGCATGCAAATCTTTGGTGCCTGCACCGACAAGATGGATCCGGCAAGTTCTTATATTGAACCGAATAATTTGCAAAGCATGATCATCAATTACGGAACCGGCGATCAGTCAGCCGGAAGCAGTATTGGTGGTGGCATTAACTTCAAAATAAAGCAGCCGCAAATTGATGGGTCAGATCGCTGGAAAGGACTGGCAGCTATGGGATACGAATCAAATGGAATTGCCCTTCAAACGCTGGGTTCTGTGGATTACAGTGCGAAAAAATTTGCCTTCCAGGCCAATGGCATTTTCAGAAATTCGGCAAGTTATTGGGCCGGAAAAAGGGAAGAGGTTTTGAATTCGAAGTATCAAAAATGGAATGCGAGTGTTGGGATAAAATACCGGCCGGCCGAACATCATGCGGTAGCCTTCAACTATGTACAGGATGAAGGTCGCAATATCGGTTATCCAGGTTTGCCGATGGATGTTTTATACGCCAGAGCGAAGATCGCATCCGTTGCCCACACTTATTTCGGACATCACAGCCGGCTCGATCAGATTGAAACTAAACTTTTCTTCAATTTCGTCAACCATGCAATGGACGACAGCAGAAGGATAAGTGAAGGCGATATGAAAATGGATATGCCCGGCCTTTCAAGAACTTCTGGATTTTATTCTGAGGGAAAATGGAAATTCAAAAACCATCAGTTCAAAGCAAGGATCAATGGTTATCAAAACAGGCTTCATGCTGATATGACCATGCATACCGCCTATGGAGAGAGCATGTATATGCTTACCCTTCCCGACGCAGAAAGAAGAATGTTTGGAATCGATCTCTCATCAAAAGTGAGGCTGAGCAACCGGATATCGGTTCAACTCGGTGCAAAAGCAGATCATATACAATCTTCCCTATATTCCACTGCCGGAAAAGAAATAGTGGAAGCGGTTACAACCGACAACGGTCCGGTGGAAAAGTGGTTGTACAACATCTACGGAAATTTCAATGCAAAGATCAACCAGAACTTGCTGCTGTTTGCCGGGCTCGCCCGGTCTATGCGGGCTCCAAGCCTTCAGGAAAACTATGGATTGTATCTATTCAACCGTCTGGATGGATTCGATTACATTGGCAATCCGGCATTGCAAAATGAATCGGCCTTTAATCTTAACCTGGGATTGTCCTACCGGAAGGAGAAACTGAAACTTAGTGCAGAAGGGTTCAGCTATGTGATTTCGCACTATATTGCCGGTGTTCAGAATACGAAGATCGACGAAATGACACCGGGTGCCGAGGGTGTGAAACAATACCAAAACCTTCGTTCGGCAACCCTCCTGGGAATCGAACTGAATGCGGAGATTCCGGTTGTCCGTAACGTTTCCCTCCATTCCAACGGCAAGTATACCTATGGAACAGATGATGAAAACCGCGCCCTCCCGTTGATTGCTCCATTGAAGCTGACCAACCGGATGATCTACAACGCAAACAACTTTTCTTTCGAACTTTCTTCTGTGTATTCGGCCGCTCAAAAGCACGTCAACACTGCGTTTTATGGAGAAACAGCGAGTAAATCCTTCGCGATTTTCAATTTGAAAGCAGGAAAAAGTTTTGCTTTCCATAAACAAATGTTTTCGGCTTTCCTCGGCATCGATAATCTGTTGGACAAAAATTATTATGAACATTTAAGCTTTATGCATACACCTTCTTTGGGCAGGAATTTCACCGTACATCTCAGTTGTGCATTTTAAGAACTCGAATTTTTAAGCCCTGGGAACAAATTAATAATCCTCATTTTAAAGTGGTCCAAATTCGACCGCTTTAAAATGCAGGCAGGTTTAAATAGTTTTGTTTTAAGTGTTTCATAGTGGATTGAAAAAACCAACGCCATTGGTTTTGTAGTAAAAAAAGATATGGTTGAACCTTGCACACAAAGACATCGCTTTTGAATTTCGTTCGCCTATAAGTGCACCAATTAAGCTTTAAAATAACCGTACCGCAAGCAGACAGATTATTGAAGTTAAATCAAACAGCTATCGATCAAATGAAATCCCTGGCATTTAATTCAACTATTAAAAAACTGAAAGAGTAATGGCGTTTTTATATGACAAATTAATTCACGAATTTGGTAAAAGAGCCATCGCAATGGTTGCCGTTCCTAATCATATAACCGATAATTTAAAACCCGCATTTGATAAGCGACATTGAGGCATTTCGATGGTATATACTTTGAGTCCGAAAATTTTGAAGGCAAACCCGAACGGCCATTTCACTTTCTTTACAATAACAACTGGACGCGGAAAAACTTTGATCACGGCAGGTTTAATCTTGCATCTTCACCAAAAATGCGAGCCGTTAAAAAATCGGCTTCATTGGTGATAAGGAAAGAGGCACGGAATTAATACGAAGTAGTTTCAGTATATGTTATTGGATTTTAGGCTACCGGAAACAACTAAAATATAGTAAAACGCCAATCATGAACTGGTTACTTGTCTATGAAATAATATACGTCCTCATTGTAATTCTTGTGTGCCTGCGCATCGTGTACGATACGCGCAACAATACCAAAACGTTGGCGTATCTGCTATTGGTTATTTTCCTGCCGGTTATCGGCATCATATTCTATTTTTCTTTCGGCATTAATTACCGTAAAAGAAAAATGTACAGTAAAAAGTTATTTAATGATGATAAGCTGGCAAAGAAATTAAAGGCCGATATATTTCAATATTCTAAAAATACTTTTGAGGAAAACAGTGCGGAAGTAAAGAAAAGTAAAGAATTGGCGCTGATGCTGCTTCGCGATGGCGACAGTCCGCTTACTGCAAATAATTCTATAAAAATTTTGTTGAATGGCGAAAATAAGTTTCCGGAAGTATTGAAGGCATTGCGGCAAGCGAGGAATCACATTCACCTCGAATATTATATTTATGAAGAGGATGAAATTGGGAAAGCCATAGAAGCTGTTCTTATACAAAAAGCGAAAGAAGGCGTAACGGTCCGTTTTATTTATGATGATTTTGGAAGCCGCTCTATTCGCAGGAAGTTGGTGAAGCGGCTCAAAAAAAATGGCGTGAAAGTATTTCCTTTTTCAAGAATAATTTTCATAGCATTTGCCAATCGCCTTAACTATCGCAACCACCGGAAGATTATTGTAGTAGATGGAAAAACGGCTTTCGTAGGCGGCATCAATGTCAGCGACCGCTATATCAATAACAGCAGCGATGGTAAAAAACTTTTCTGGCGTGACACCCATCTTAGGATTGACGGACCGGGCGTTCAATACCTTCAATATCTTTTTTTATGCGATTGGAATTTTTGTGCAAAAGATAATGTGCAGCCCGATGAAGAATATTTTCCGCGTGAGAAATCTTTTCCGGTTAACGCCGATAAAGTGGTACAAATCGCCGCAAGCGGTCCGGATTCTGATACGCCCACTATTATGTTTTCTTTATTGCAGGCTATTAATCTTGCTACAAAGGAAATATTAATTACCACACCGTACTTCATTCCCGGCGACAGTATGATTGATTCGCTAACGATTGCGGCGCTGAGTGGTATTTCCGTAAAAATATTAGTGCCGGGCATTTCCGATTCCTGGCTCGTAAACCTGGCGGCACACTCCTACTATTCTGATTTGCTGCAGGCGGGTGCAGAAATCTATGAATACAAAAAAGGATTTGTTCACGCAAAAACAATGGTCACGGACGGAAGCGTTGCTATAATCGGCACAGCTAACATGGATCAACGAAGTTTTGACCTCAATTTCGAAGTAAACGCTATTGTGTACGACAGGGAGACAGCCGACGAACTGAGAAACATCTTCTTCGAGGATTTAAAGAGTGCAGAAATGATTGATGTAAACCTTTGGAACAAACGTCCCTGGTATAAACTACTGACGGAACAGACAGCCAGACTGGTCTCACCTTTAATGTAATGCTTCAATCGCCATCGCAGTTCGTTTTCCATCGGCTCCATACGGGAAGTCATTGCATTTGCAATAACTAAATCCTACCTCGAATACATAAACCTGATCATCTTTTGTTCATTCCCATAAATAATCAACAGATTGTAATTGCCGGATGTTAGGCTCTTTGGCAATCGTAACGGATATACGCCATTTCCTCCTGGGTGTTCAATTTTCTGATCCGATAATTTCAATCCATTCAGACTGAATAAGGAAACATGATAGGTTTCAGCCGGCATAGAATAAAAATTAAGATTGGATCCGGTAACGGTTACCGGATTCGGATAAAGTGAAATCTGACTTCCCATTGAAGGCATGTTGATGAGGGCGATATTGCTGAAAGATTCCTTCCCGTCTTTATCAATCGCTCTTACACGGTAATAATTTTTCCCTTCCAACGGTTTCGAATCGGGAAATTGATATTTTTTCTCCGCTTCCATCGTTTCTGAAGCAACCAGCTTTCCTATAACGGAAAAATCAATTCCATTTGCAGAACGGTCGATGAGGTAATGACTTACATTCAGTTCGTTTACACTTTTCCAGTCAACCTTTACTTTTTCATCCTGCCGGTTTGCACTTACAACGATATCTGCGGGAAGAATAATGTCACCGGGATTGACAATTGAAAAACGATAGAAGTCGTTAATTCCATTCGTATTTCCATCCACGTCTTTACTGATTCCGATGGAATAGGTTGCATACAATTCAGAAAAATCGTCGGTTTTTCCGATCCAGCCTTTCACGTCTGATCCGGATGACAGTCGAATAAATCCTCCTCCCGATACACCGGAATAATCTTTCTCCACCAGGGCGGTTTGTCCGTAGTTGAATCCGTATTCCACCTCATTTTCCCTTACCGGCCAATTGTTGGAAGCCCAGTTTCGTTTTGTGAAATAGAGTTTCATATTGGCTTTCAAATCCTGTCCCGAACTTTTTACATACCAGATTCTGTTTACTCTCAAAGCGCCATTTCCCCCGGGGGTATAACCTATATCGCCATGTTGCACAATAACGGAAAAATCGGACAAGGGACCGAGATTTTGAATCATCATCCTGTTCGGAGCCGGGATGGAAATTCCCGATCCTGCAGGAAGGTAACTTGAACCAACCGGAAAATAGACCGGCGTCGATCCCACATTTCTGATTTGAAATCCCTGCGTTCCGGAATAGGGATTAGTTTCTGAAGCGCCATTGACGATAGGATTTCCTAACGCATCGCAGATGGCGATATAGCTGTCAGAATAAAGGCTTCCGCTACCCGCTCCACCTTCCGCTACATCGCCCGGAGCCGTCAGGCGGCCGGTATTATTGAAGGTGATGAGATTGGTGTTTGTAACAAAAATCCCCGTCTGCAAAGTGAGATTATTATCTACGGCCAGATTTTGTCCCGCCGCCATTACCACGCGGTTTTGTTTTCCAGCCATGATGTAGAGATCATTGGCGGGACTAAAGTTCAAAACCCCGGTCATCGGAAAGGCCGGATAGATCTGGTTTCCGGAAGATGGCACGAGAAATTTATAATTCGCGCCGGGATTGTATGTTTTAATTCCCGAAACGGCAACGTGTGCATCGATTCCCGCAGGGAGATTTACCATTAATCCACCTCTGTATCCGATAGAAAGTTGCGCGTTTACGCCCGTCGCAGTAGCATTTTTATTGAGGGTGATTGTCCGGCTAACGAGCGGATCTATGTAGATGATGGTTGCACTATCCGGAATTCCCGAACCGCTTACCCGCATACCGATTTCAAGGCCGGTGGTATTGATGTTGGAAATAATGGGAGAACCCGACTGTGTATTGCCTCTGACACTCTGAATACCGGCAAAACCATACAAGTTGAATATTCCCGGTCCGATGATCTTCTTTCCGTTGAAATTTACCCATCCGTTGGCCGAACCTTCTGTCTGAATATTTAAATCAGATGATAAGACAACGCCCTCCGTACTGAAATTATTAAATCTTATTGTACGCGGCCCCGCGGAAGTTGGAATTTCTTTCGTGGTAGTTGCTTGCGCCTCATCACCGGCATAAATAAGTTCACCGGAACTCGCGTAGCTGATCGTTCCCGCACCCGTAATTTTTGAAGCATTGGGAACGAGGGTGAATTTTCCGGTGATGGTAAGTCTCCTGCCAGTTGCAATATTCAGCTCGCCGGTGGAAAGCGTGAGATCATTGAGTGTTTGATTTTGCGCCACTTCAAGTTTTCCGCCAATGATGTGAACGTTGTTGCTTGACGGTAAGGTTGCCGCCGCGGTGTTGTTCAATTTTAAGGTGCCACCTTTCACCTGCGTAAGGCCGGTATAGGTATTCCTGCCCGTTAGCTCGAGCGTGCCTGTTCCATCTTTTATCAGATTTCCCTTGTTTCCTTCAATGTATCCGGCTGAAGTTCCGAAAGTCGGGTTTCCAAATACGGTGTTCACATCCTGATTTACGAGTAAAGTTGCCCCGCTCCCATTTCCATTCAGAGAAATGGTTTGATCGATACCACTCGTTGTCGTCCAATCGGTTTGAATTCCTGAAACGGTTTGAAATTGGTTATCTAAAACAAGACGGGTATCGTAACTGTAGAATGCATCCCTAACCTGTGCAAGTTTCAAAAATCCTTCACCCAGGTTCGATCCGGGATTGACGGTAATGGTTCCGGCCTTGATGGTGGTGCCGCCTTCGTAGGTGTTATAATTGTTTGAAACATTTTGCGCATTCAAAATCAAATTACCCGGTCCGATCTTTTCCAGTCCGCCGGTTCCGGTTATCTTTCCGTTGATCTTAAAGCTGTAGGGACAGGGGCTTACGCCTGCCACGCCCACTCCGATGCTTGCAAAATCGAATGACGGAACCTTATTCAAAATAATATCACTCGAAAAAGAAGTGACGGTATTGGCGGATGAAAAATTGAAAAAGTCGAGGGCTGACGGATAATAAAACTGATCGGCCGGACCAATACCGGCAACGCTGATGACTTTCGGACTATAGGTAATATTGTTGCTCACATCGCTGGTCAATTGCAGCGTCAATTTGCTGTATTTATTTACGGTGATGTTTCCTCTCGTCAAGCTGGTTGTGGTATTGGTTACTACCCAACCCCCATTTGTGCCGGCCTCATCGCCAATTACCAGATCGCCGGTTAAATTGGAAGAAGTGGCATTAAAGCAAAGCTCAGCGGCATAATTTGATCCGGTTCCCATTCCGTAGAAAGTAATGGGAAAACCATTGTCGTCGATCGTGCCGTTTGCGGTATTATTTTTCACTCCTGTCATATAATGTCCATAGCCGCCTATATCGAAATTCAAATGCGTGCCATTGCGGGAAGGCAAATTAGCATTGGCCGAAGCATAGCCGGTTAAAGTTAACGGACCGGTGATAACGGTACTTCCGGTAACAATCATATTTTGGAGATCGCCATCATTTCCAAGAAAAGTTGTTCCCAAAATACCACTCGTGAAGCCGCTGGATAAGAGCGTTAGATTTCCGGATAGTTGCGTAGGAACGGAGGTTGTGGCCGAAGGCAAGCCGGTACCGGTTGTAGGCCAGAACCGCATCCAGGCCGAGAAAGAGGAAGATGTCTGATAGAGACTCAGCCTGCTGCTTCCCCTGAACTTCATATAGGTCATTCTTTTCATCGGGATGTTGGTACTGCTCGCTCCCGCCACCGTGAGCGTTGCGTTTACTACCTCCACACCATTGCCCTGAAGAATATCATCGGGTTCGAACCCGGTTGTATTTTTATTTCCGAAAGTCAATTCTCCTTCATTGACAATCACATTTCCGAGGAAGGCGGGCTTAAAATTGCTGCTGATCATTAATTCGCCCGGTCCTCTTTTTACGAGTCCATTCACGCCCTGGATGATTGCATTATAATTACCAGTGAATCCAAAAGAGGTTCGGCCACTGTTGACGGTAATGCTGGCCGGTGACACCATCGTGATTCCGTTTGAGACGGAAGACGCGTAGATTTCATAGTCGGGAATCCGGAAGGTCAGACTATCTCCCACGATATTGTTTGGGGAAGAAACCACGCTAATGCGTCCTGATTTACCTTCAAAGAAACCATAACCATTGGTCAGCCAAACGCTGTTGGTATAGGGACCATTGGCATTTTGTCCCCAGTTATTGGTTGAATTATCCCAGTTTTTTGTAGCCGAAGGTCCGTTACTCCAATAGACATCCAGTTTGTTAACGATATTTTGAGTATTTGAAGCATTCAGGGAGGATCCGATTATTGCAACGTTACCTGAACTTTTGAACGAAAAATTTGAAGCGATGGGACTAACCGCTGCAATGCTCGCTTTATTGTTAACCGTTGCGCTTCCGGTAACGTCGCAGACCAACATCAGATAACTAATATTGTACGGCGTTTTATAGGAAATGGTGTCGAAATTTCCGGTGAAAGTCAGTGTGCTTCCTGAATTTACTCCATTAAGCGATGCTACCAGCGTAGCCCCTGACAAGGAAGGAGAAGTATTCTGGTAGAGGTCGTAACGTTGAATATCGGCTACGCCGGCACTTCCGGCTGTTTTTAATATTATTCCCTGCGGGAGAATGTCGGCATAATCTACCTCCATCTTATAGATCGCAAGCATATTATCCTGGCTTCCCTTCAACATATTTCCCGCCACCGGATGAAGGGTTGACATTGTGATCGTTGGTGCAACGATGGTATGCAATTTTCCCGCTGGAGCGGGATTGGTTCCGGTAACCGCTACGCCCAATCCTCCCGTTCCCACAAAAGAAAAATTCGACAACGGCGCGGCAGCAATTCCGGTCGTTTTTCCGACAGTTCCATTTGGATTTACATTACAGGTTACTAATAAATACTGCGTTTGCAAATTTCCGACGGGATCAAAATTTCCGGAAAAACTGATCGTTCCTCCGCTGGCAGGAGCGGTAACCGAGCCAATAAAGGTTGCCCCGGAGAGCGTATTGGCCGTATTCTGAAAGAGCGAATAGACGGTAATGTCACCCGTTCCGCTGTAGGTGCCCGAGGTGTTGAGACTTACGGAAACCGGAGTTACAAATCCCGGAACCTTGCTGGGATCCATCTGGTAAACGGCAATCGTATTGTAGGTTAATCCGGCTGCAATGTTTGTAGAAGCAGGATGAATGGCGGAGAGCAGCAATCGCGGCCCTTCTATCGTCTTTGTGTTGGATGCCGGAATGGGATTTGTTCCAAGGTTTTTTACCTGTCCCGAAAATACAAATTTGGCCAGGGGCGTTGCAGTTACCGAAACCGTTCTTCCGTCAATTCCCGATGAAGGAACATTGACGGTGATGAAATAATATTTCGTTGATCCGGCAGAAATGGTATGTCCGGACGGAAAGTTGAAAGTCAGGACTTGCGGCGGCGGGCCGGATGTGGCGATACTCCCGATCAAAACTGCTCCGGTAGTACTCAGGCTGGAATTTGCATACAAGGAAAAAACGCTGATGTCTGAATTCCCGCTGTAGGTTCCGGAAGTAGTAAAACTAAATTGCGAAGGTGAAAGATCTGCAAAAGATCCGGCGTCGATCTGATAACCCGCCAACATGTTATTGATGGTATTCTGATAAATAATTCCGGCCGCGGGATGAACGGCCGAAACGAATGCGGTGGCGCCGGCGATGGTCTGTAAAGGCGTGGCGCTGATACTACCCGATTTCCTTATCGTTGGATCAGTTAGGATGATATTAGAAAGACTGACTGCCTTAAATCCCACTGTATGATCAATTATTCCCTCAAAATTTACGTCGGCAGTTATCAGATAACAGGTGCCTGAGGAAGCAGGAATGGTAGTAAATCCGCTGTCGAAGGTCAACGATTCAGGATTTGTACCCAAAGACGATTTTGTTTGAAGCAAAGTGGCCCCGGTTAAACCGGGCTGGTCGTTTTGATATAATTTATATTGAATAATGTCGGTTTGCGGGACGTAAGTTCCGGTTGTATTGATTGTAATTGAGGAAGCAGTCGCATCACCTTTGCTGTTTACATCCATCTTAAAACAGCCGATCAAATTGTCAGCGCTTCCCACGTAAATCAAACCGGCGGTAGGATGAGCGGCAGTGAAATTAACAACCGATCGCGGCGTGAACTGGTACACCTGTCCGTTGTCGGGCTTGCCATTGATGTTGGTGTTTTCAGAAATGCTGCTTACGGAAGGATTGGTTCCTGAATTGCTTAATGATAAGAAATCGCCGGTTTCGCCGGAGATTCCAATGGAAGCGCTGCCGCTTGAAGCCGCCCCGGTCTCTCGTTGGTAACAAAATTCAATGACATTTGTTCCCTCGTATAGCTTTATTTGAAATGAAATTACATTTGATCCGTTTCTATTCCATTTCCAGTTTCTCCATTGAACCGAAAGAATACGATTTGGAGCAACTCCAGCCGTCTGAAAAGAAGCAGAAGGCGAAGTGCCAAAGATAACCATTGAGCCACTCAAATTATCCCACAAGGGCGCCAAAACATTTCTTAGCCCAGAGTTCTGAAGGTTATTCCCTGAATAGGAATTTGTACCAGGATTCTCGAAGCTCATCCACCCGTTGCTACTCACCCAAACGCGGTTGTAGTCTGTTTCATTGTATTTAAAGGTGAAAGGTAAATTAACAGATGTAACTGCATCATCAGCCTGAATGGCTGTTAGCGGTGTGCCGTTTATATAGCTAAACGTACTGCTGAAGGCAGAAAAATCGTAATTGTCGGCAACGAGTTGCGCACTACCGGATCGCGGAACCAAGAACAGCAAAATCGTAAAATAGCAAAAGACGCGGAAAGTTCTTCTACCCGATTGTAACACAGCATTGGCTGTAACATTCAGTTGAGGGCAATTGATTTGCATATAAAGGCCTTTTTGGGGTAAATCGCCCAACCTTGGTTTCGTTCAAAAACAAATCAGATTGCACAAAGGGCAGGACTCGACATAAAATTAATGTAAACGCCTGGAGAAAGCGAAACACGTATAACATTTTTTTTTATTGGTAAGCCCCTTTAAGACCCATTTAATAAGCGAGGTCCGATTGTTTTGCTGAAACAAACGTAGCTACTTCAGCTTGCCAGAGAAAACAGCGTAAATTTTAAGGGTGATTTAATCTTCAGGGGCATTCCAGAGGGAAACCTCACCTACGATCCATTTTGTAGGGATTTGATCTTGCATCACCTTTCTGAAAAAGTACACGATATTTTGCTCCCGGAAAGCAGCATCATAGATGCCGTGGCCGCCTTCGGGATCGATGATGGCTACAGCGGGTTTCCCGATTTCCTTCATCCTTTCAAATAAGGGTTTACTTCCATACGCCTTTGGGAAATTGGGACATTTATAAAAATTACTTGCGTCCCACGGCACTACGCGGTCTCTTTCCCCATGAAAAAAAATAGTGGGGACAGCATTTTCCGGTGTTATAAGATCAGGGCTGAGCAATGCACCCCAGAGCGCACCGATACCTTTGATCGTATAGCTGTTGCGATAGGTGTTACCTGCCGTATCCAATCCTCCAAGGCTATCTGACAATCCGGGTAAGTACCGGTCGGCGCTGTCCTGCGGAAAATAGACAAGGTTTAAACTGGTAACACCACCGGCGCTTGATCCCTGAACAAAGATCCAGCTGGTATCAATCCGGTATTTCTCCGCATTGCCCACCAAATACCTGATAGCGGCCCTCGCATCCTGCTGCGCCTTGTAAAACGCCACTTCAGGATGAGCGCCTGCCGTATCGCATTTGTTGGTTTGATTCTGATCCCAGCCAATCCGGTAATTGATTGAAACCGTTACAAAGCCGCTGTCGGCCAGTGCCTCGGCAATCCGACCTGCCGACCCTTTATCCCCTTTTCTGAATCCCCCGCCATGAATAATCATCATTAAAGGAAACTTTTCGCTTGAGTCAGAAACTTTGGGCATATACAAATCCAGCCCGATGGTATCAACCGTTCCGTTGTTATCGGGATACCAGGCATAGGGAATATCTCTGAGAACCGCAACATCGGAAACGCGAGTCGAAGTATCGGAAAGTGTCCTGTTTTTTTCTCTGTTATTCTTTTTTTGTGCGGTTGCAATGAATACGGAAAATGCCAGAAAAAACATCAAAATTATTTTCATGAACGGTGTTTTAAGTTAAACGGAAACTTATCGCCGAGGTTTAATCGTTTCTAAAATTAATACATTAAACGATCGTTAAAAACTTATTTTAATATGATTAAAAGTGATTGTGCCTGAAACCATAACCCGGCTGAGCCAGATAGAAAAAAGCATTGCCACCTGCGGTTCTTTTTTCGGTTACCGGCCGCCAATAGCTGGCAACAGAATTGAATGTGTGAAAGAAAATGATAACTTATGGACAACAACGCACAAAAAGAAGGCAAAGTAGCAAAAACGATTGAAGATCAAACGGTAAAAATTCCGTCCGATGTATTTCTTTGGGCAGCCATCAGCTCAATGGCAGTTTCTATGGGATTTAAGGTTGCCGGAAAAAACCACACTGCTTTATTTGTTGGACAATGGGCAGCCCCATTCCTGTTGCTGGGTATTTACAACAAAATGGTTAAGCAGGAAGGACACGATGCTACTGATCAGTAAACTTCCCGAAAAATTATTACGGTTCAGCAAAAGGCCGGTTGAAACGATTCTTCCGGCTTTTGCTTTCCAGTAGTAAAAGATATTTCCTTAGGTTTTTGCAGTTCCTATTGCACTATAAGTTTTTTTGTTGACCGGAATCCTTGCTCGTCGGTAATGCGGACAAAAAATGCTCCCGGTGAAATTTCGCAGTCTGATTCTTTGTGATTCTTCATTATTTCCTTTCTTCGAAATGCGAAAACATATTGCAAAAAATTTCGTTTCCCGATAATCAACGGATGTACAAAAAACGTTGCAAGCGCCACAAAGGCTATCTTTGCGCTCATTTTTATGAACGATATATTCAGTATTGAAGGGAGAGATCTACGGTCGAAAGCGAGGGCAGGAAGACTGACTACAGGGCACGGCGAAATTCTTACACCGATCTTCATGCCCGTGGGAACGGCCGGAAGCGTGAAAGCAGTGAATCAGCGGCAACTGAAGGAGGAGATAAAGGCGCAAATCATTTTAGGAAATACTTACCACCTGTATTTAAGACCCGGCACCGAAATTCTTGAAGCAGCGGGCGGATTGCATAAATTCAATGGCTGGCATCTTCCGATCTTAACCGATAGCGGTGGTTACCAGGTTTTCTCCCTGGCACAAAACCGGAAAATAAAAGAGGAGGGCGTAATTTTTCAATCCCATATCGACGGTAGCCGGCACCTTTTTTCGGCCGAATCGGTTATGGAAATTGAAAGGAAGATCGGAGCAGACATCATCATGGCATTTGATGAATGCCCGCCCTATCCGAGTGAATATTCCTACGCAAAAAAAAGCATGGAACTCACCCATCGCTGGCTTGATCGCTGTTTAAATTACAACGCGGCAAATGAACCTTTATATGGATATCCGCAATATTTTTTTCCAATAGTACAGGGCAGTACGTACAAAGATCTGAGAAAGGCTTCCTGCGATTATATCGCTTCAAAAGGTGCAGCAGGAAATGCCATCGGTGGGCTCAGTGTGGGTGAACCGCAGGAAATGATGTACGAGTTTACAGAATTTTGTTGCGACAATCTTCCCGATGAAAAACCGCGATACCTGATGGGAGTCGGTACTCCCTGGAATATTCTCGAAGGTATCAGTTTGGGAGTTGACATGTTTGACTGTGTTATGCCTACAAGAAACGGAAGAAATGGCATGCTGTTTACTACGGGCGGCGTCATCAACATAAAGAATAAAAAATGGGAAAAGGATTTTAGCCCTATTGATCCGGAACTGCCTTGTGAGAGCAGCCAATACTATTCGAAAGCGTATCTGCGCCATTTGTTTGCGGCCAATGAAATTCTTGCCCTCGAGCTGGCAAGTATCCACAATCTTGCATTTTATCTCTGGCTGGTAACAGAAGCGCGGAAAGAAATCATAAACGGAAGTTTTGCCGGATGGAAAACGGAAATGGCGGAAAGGTTAAAACAACGTTTATAACTTCATTAATCAGCATTTACATTTATTTTTGGCAATATTTCGCTAATCAATCAGGATGAAGATAATAGACTGGTATATACTGAAAAAGCTTTTTACCACTTTCTTTTTTTCCATATTTCTATTTACCGTGATTGCCGTTGCAATCGATGTGAGTGAAAAAACCGATGATTTTGTGAAATCCGGCCTGAGTTTCTCACAAATTATAATGCAATATTACATTGGATTTGTTCCCTATATTATCGCCCTGCTCTTTCCCTTATTTGTATTCATTGCGGTAATTTTTTTCACCTCGAAAATGGCGCTGAGAACGGAGGTGGTGGCGATCATTGCCAGCGGAATTAGCTTTTCCCGCTTCCTCCGTCCATATTGGATTGGCGGAGCGGCATTGGGGCTTCTTCTGATGGTTGCAACCAATTTTTATCTCCCCCGCGCCAACGCCTTAAGAACTACTTTCGAAGCGCGTTATGTGAATGTCAACAGCAGCTATAATCCTTTACTCAGAACGAATAAAAATATCTATTTCAGGATCGATTCGTTTACCTATGCCGGCGTGAGAAATTACGATACAACCACCAAAATCGGCGGTCCGTTTTTTATGCAGCGCATCCACAATGATCAACTGGTTTATAATCTGCGGTCGGAAGTAATAAAATGGGATACTGCGCGGAAACAATGGGTTTTACAAACCGCTGTCGAACGAACGATCAACGGACTCAGAGAGAATGTGAAGCTGGAAAATCAAAAAACCATGAATTTCAATTTCAGACCCTATGATCTCAGCCGCGATGAATATGCAAAAGACAAACTTACCACGCCCGAACTTGCCCAATACATAAAACTTGAATCGCTGAGAGGATCAGAAGATGTAAACAGCCTCAAAGTAGAAGAATACCGCCGTTTTGCTACGCCGGTGGCCGTTTTGATCTTAACCTTGATCGGCGCCATCGTTGCGAGCAGAAAGGTAAGAGGTGGAAGCGGTTCACACATGGCGCTCGGAATTGTTCTTGCCGCCTCGTTTATCCTGATGGACCGGTTTTCAACCATCTTCAGTTCAAAAGGAAACCTTCCTCCTGTTATCGCTGCCTGGATTCCCAATGCAGTATTTATTGTGGTGGCATTTTATCTTTACCGGAAGGCGCCCAAATAATAAGGCTGTGCTGCAACTCTTTGCAGCCTATGTAGTAAATTTACTATTTCTTATTAAATATGCAAAAAATGAAAATATTTATTCCTTTTATTCTCCTGTTGGCAGCGGTGGGTTTGCAGGCACAAAACCGCGTTATTTCGTTGTATGATGGCGCAGCTCCCGGTTCTGAGAACTGGAATTGGAAAGAAGGGGTGAGCGAAAACAATCTTTTCAATACCCGGGCAGTTTACAATGTTGTAGAACCCACGCTAACTTTTTTTCCGCCCGATCCTGCCAGGGCAAACGGCACGGCCGCGATTGTTGCTCCCGGCGGAGGATTTTATATTCTTTCAATTAACAGCGAGGGAACGCAGGTGGCAGAATGGCTGGCTAATAAAGGAGTTGCCGTTTTCGTACTAAAATACCGGCTTGCGCACAGTTTAACAGATGATCCGGTTAAAGAATTGATGACTGTGTCGCAGACAGGCGGCTATGCCGACAGCGTTAAAAAGATTATTCCGATGGCAATAGCCGATGGCAAACGCGCAATTACCTATGTGCGGCAACATGCAAAGGAATATTCTATCGATCCGGGCAAAATCGGCATCATTGGATTTTCTGCCGGAGGCACGGTGGCTGCGGCCGCTGCCTTTCAATATACAGATGAAAATAAACCAAATTTCGCGGCGCCGATTTATCCTTATTTCCCCGAGGAAATGCAGAAGGATGTTCCCAAAAACGGCCCACCGCTTTTTATAGCCGGCGCCACCGATGATCAGCTCGGATTTGCTTCCGCCTGTGTTTCACTGTATTCTAACTGGATAAAGGCAAAAAATTCGGCTGCAATTCACATGTACGCGAAAGGAGGACATGGATTTGGAATGCGCGTGCAACATCTGCCAAGCGATACCTGGATCGATCGCCTGGGCGACTGGATGACGACGCTCGGATTCATGAAACAATAGTTTTTAGTCCGCAAACGTCTTTTCAACGCCCTCCTCAAAGCTTACGGGCTGATAATTTAATTCGCGAACGGCTTTTTCGATCCTCAATCCGGAACGCTTTGCACGAATTACCTTCTCAACAAAGGTTGCGGCCGTTACGCTTTCAATGAGAGTGACATCGAGATTAAGTTTGCGTGCAACCGTAACAGCCATTTGATAGGGAGAAATAAGATCGCTTCCGGCCAGATGAAAATCGCCGGTTTTCTTAAGGCGAATAATGGACTCAATTCCGCGGCAGAGATCACCGACAAAGGTGGGTGTTCGCAGTTGATCATTTACGACCTTTATTTTCTTTTTTTGTTCGAGGTTTGACTGTATCCAATGCAGAAAACTTGGTCGTAACCCCCGCCAAACCTTCCCATAAATGAAAACCGGCCGCACGATGGCATAGGGAATGCCGCTTTCTTTTACCAACTTTTCCGCCCGCAGCTTTGATTCTCCATAAAAGTTTAAAGGACCGGGCTTGTCATTTTCTGCATGCGGACCATTTTCTCCAAAAATAAAATCGGTGGATATGTAGATAAATTGCGATACGAACGGCCTCGAATAATCTGCCAGGTATTGCGTTGCCAACACGTTTACAGCCAGACATCTATCCTTATCTTCTTCGCATTCATCTGGTTTACTGAGAGCGGCGGTATGAACAATAACATCGGGCTGAAGTTTTTTCAGTAATGCAACAACCTCGGTTTCCCGGGTTAAGTCGATTTGAAAATAGCTATAATTTCCTTTTGGAATCCGGCAATCGCCCTTCGATACAGCAAAGATAGCATCTGTGGATTGCGACAGAGAAAGTGTCAGATGCTGTCCGAGAAATCCGTTGGCGCCGGTAATTAAAATTTTCATCTGTTCGAAAGTTTTGGCTAAAAATCTTCTTCTCCTTCACCCGAATCATCCTCTTCTGCCTCCGATTCATCGGCCCCTTCCTCAGCAAATCCTTCCGTTCCCGTGGGCAGGTCATATTTCTCCTCGATATCGGTAAATTTATTTCCCAGCAAACTGTGCATACCGTACTGTTGCGGTCCGATTCCTTCCAGCCGGCTGATGGCGGGATAAGTGAGCTTTGCATTTTCCTCCTTGCTCACAAGGATCAATTCAACCAAAAACATCCAGTTTTTTTTGAAATCATACTGGTATACAAACTTCTGATTCGTATCCCTGATTTCGCTGCCAATTGTAACATCAGACATAATCAGCGGCTCTGCTTTATAAGGTTTATCGTATTTCTCGAGTGAGATTTCCCTTCCTTTCTGCCAGTTGTCATTACTTCTGTAAAACGTTGCCTGGTGTTTATTGTCAAAATCGAATGCCCGCAATATAATTTTGTGCAGGTCTTCAAAGGTTTGATTATGCCGGATCAAAACGTCTCTGTAAACTGCATCATCTTCTTCCAGGTAAACTCTAAATTTTAAAATTGCCATTCCTGATCTTTAATTGAATGTTTAGCTAATCTTACACCATCATTTCCCGGGAAACAATAAGCGTCAATTTGGTACTGCAATTTATAGACCTATTAATGAAAATCACTATTTATTATTTTCCTCCGGAATGGCCAGCCCGATCTCTGCGGCTTTTGCGACCATAAATTCATAAGCGGCGTCAAATTCGTTTGGAATAACACCGTCCAAAATTGCTTCCCTGATGGCGTCTTTAATGATCCCGACATTTTTTCCCGGAGGAATCTGCAGCCGTTGCATAATGAAATCGCCCGAAACAGGTGGTTGCCAGTTTCTGAGCTTATCCGATGCCTCCACTTCGGCCATTCTTTGGCGTACGTGTTCAAAATTGCGCAGAAAAAGCCGGACTTTCTGCTTGTTTTTACTTGTTATATCCGCTTCACAAAGCATCATCAGTTCATCAACATCTTCCCCGGCATCATACAACAAACGGCGGATTGCGCTGTCGGTGATATTTTCTTTAGTAAGGCTTATTGGGCGTAAATGCAGTTCAACCAGTTTTTGGACAAACCGCATTTTTTCATTCATGGGAAGTTTCAGTTGCTGAAATATTTTAGGAACCATCCTCGCTCCTACCACCTCGTGGCCGTGGAATGTCCAGCCGTGTCCCGTTTCAAATCTTTTTGTAGGCGGCTTTCCAATGTCATGCAGCAAAGCCGCCCATCTCAACCAGAGGTCAGACGACCGGGCGGAAATATTGTCAAGCACCTGCAACGTATGGTAAAAATTATCTTTATGGCCCACGCCATCTACGTATTCTGCACCGTGCAACAACATCATTTGCGGAAAGATGATCTGCAAAATACCGCTTTTACTCAGCAGATCCCAACCGGTGGAAGGCTTCGGGCTCAGCATGATTTTATTCAGTTCATCCGTTATCCTTTCCCTGGAAACGATCTTTATTCTGGCGGCATTCCGTTTGATGGACTGAAACGTTTCCTCCGAAATGCTAAACTCAAGCTGGGTTGCAAACCTGACAGCCCGCATCATCCTGAGAGGATCATCACTAAAAGTCTTATCGGGTGGTAATGGCGTTTGAATGATTTTATTTCTGATATCTTCTAAAGCGTTAAAAGGATCAATCAGCTTTCCGGATTCATCGCCATTTAGGTTGATGGCGATGGCATTGATGGTAAAGTCGCGCCGCCGCTGATCGTCTTCAAGTGTGCCTTTTTCTACCGCCGGCTTCCTGCTGTTTTCAGAATAGCTTTCTTTTCGGGCGCCCACAAATTCGATTTCAAAGGCGCCGGCTGGTTCTGTTCCATCTTCTCCTGCCCCGTCGCGGGAATAAATCCTTACCTGCGCCGTACCGAAGGTTTTGAAATAAGACACATGCGGACGCGGATGAAAATACGTGGCTACTTTTTCAGCCAGTAAACAGGCATCGCCCAGACATACAAAATCTGCATCTTTACTTATCCGGCCAATAATCTTATCCCTCACAAAGCCACCAATGAGGTAACATGGATAGCCAAGCGCCGCCGCTGCCTGTGAAACCTTGTTAATTATCGACAATTCATTTTCGGTACAATCTATATCCATCCGCGCAAAGATAATTCAGATGGCGGGAAACCGGGGAGAAGGGCGGCAAACATTACCCCAAAAAAACAGAACAAAGCAACACGTGCTTTGTTCTTTCCTTATTTAATCTTCCTGTTTAAATACTGATTTTGATATAACCATCATTTTGATCTACCATCTGTCTTCCGTACATCAGCAGTTGCTGGCCATTGGTATTGTATTCGAGGGTATATAATACTTCAAGATGTTCCTTTCCTTTTTTGATTTCCCTTACCAAAAGGCTGTGCGGAATGGCAGCATCAAGAGAAGGAAAATCAGCTAATTCTGTTGGAAGAAAAGTTTTTGTCCATACAGAGGTGCGATTTTTTCCATCAACTTTCTCAATGGTGACTTTTACCTGCACAAACGTATTCTTGTATACGTCGGCATTGTAGTCGCAATCTTTATATATTAAAAGAGAAATATTTTTATTGGTAGTGTTTACACTTTTGGTTTCGCCGGCAGGTTTTACAAAAGCAACAGAGGCTACCATGAATGCGATCGTCCAGCTTAAAAAATGCGTTTTCATAACAAATCAATTTGGTATGATTAAAACAAAAGCTGTGAACTTTTGCCAAAACGAAATTCAAAATCGTTGAATTTGTCAAAAAGCGAGGATCAGCGGCAAAAAAGCCATGATGAACGGTTTCATCCAAATTATTGCCGAACTGTAGAGGTTTGAAATAGTGTTCGGATTTGTAATAAAACTGTTCGCTTTCAGACAACTGAAGCATTCAATCGAAAATCAGAAAACTATTCATAACGGAAAATAGCCTCTTATTCGCTCCGCAAAGCGCTTAAAGAAGCCTGCTACTATTGCAAAAAAAAACGCCGGTAGCCTTTCTGTTCACAACTTATCCTAAAAAAAATCCCCGCCGGTGAAGATGGCAGAGAAAAAAAAGGCAATGGGCAAAGATTCTTTCGGATGATAAAACCAAGGATTAAGAAAAAAGGGCGGGTTGATTTTTTTGACTGAAGAACTAAATACTTATATTCACTACCATATTATCGCTGTTTACGGCTTGCATTCCGGACATGACCAGTTCTTTTCCATTGGTATTATAGGCAAGGGTATAAATGACCTGAAGTTTTTCCCCTGAATTAAGGTTGCTAATCCTGAGCGTTTGGGGAATTGCCTTTCCTGAATCGGGAAAACTTGAAATTGCAGCAGGAAGAAAACTTTGATTCCAAAGTGTCATCCGCTTGCCGTCCTTTATCTTTTCAATAGTAACGCTAAGCTTCACGCTGGTATTTTTGTAGATGTCTGCCTCATAGTCGGCAGTTTTGTATATGGCAAAAGAAACATTTTGAGTTGTACTACGATTTTCGTTGGTTATCTGCCAGGCAGTGGTAAAGAGGAAAACGGATGTCATCGTAATCATCACTGTCCAGATTATAAAGTACGTTTTCATATAAATCAATTTGACACCGTTAGAACAAAAGCCGTGAACTTTTGCCAAAACCGTATTCGAATTCGTGCTCTTTGACGAATAGCAGGGATAACCGGCGAAATATTCAGGATGAATGGATTTGACTGCAATAGCCTAAAAAAAGCGGCAAAAGGAAAACTGTTCGGATTTGTTACAAAAACCGTTCGGATTCACACAAAAGAGGTGACGGCAGCGCAGGAGCATAAAAAAATCCCTGCCGGTTTTACACAGACAGGGATCAGCAAATGATTACTTAATCTTTATTCAATCACAATCTTTGTTTTCTCATTTAAGCCGGTTCCTTTTAAGGTTACCATATACAGACCTTTCACAGGTTTGTTTTTCAATTCAAAGGAATACGACCTGTTGCTTCCGTCGAGCTGTACCGTTTGGGTTAAAACGGTTCTTCCATTCATATCGGTAACCTGCAGTTGCGCGTTTCCATTGTATCCCGGACGTTTGAAAAACAATAGTCCTTTTGAAGGATTGGGATAAACCTGCAGTAATAATGCGGGATTCATCACCAAAACCCTGGTTTCGGAGATAAGGTATTTCCCGTCGAGGTCCATCTGTTTCAACCGGTAAAAGTTGCTGCCCGTCAACGGCTGGTTGTCGTAAGCCGAATAGAGCGTGCCTTGAGATGAATTGCCTTTTGCCTGCACTTTCGACAAAGTTTGCCAGTTGTCTTTTCCGTTGCTGCTTCTTTCAACGGCAAAATAATCGGCATTCTGCTCGGTGGCGGTCTTCCAGTTTAACCTGGCTCGTCCGCCTTCGTTTTCCACCGTAAAATAAGCAAACTGAACAGGAAGAACGGCCGCCGTAGTGAAGGAGGGCAACGCTTCCGGATAGCCCGAAACCGGATCAACCCTGAAATAATAGGTAGTTGATGGCTTCATGTTTTCAGTCGGCTTAAACACCCATTCATATTCGGTTGCACTGCCAACCGGAATTTCATTGTGTGTCAGCTCCGTGCTTGAAACCACCATTTTTCCGGGAAAAAACGGATAAGCCATCGTCAACTGGGAAGTAGTAGCTTCTCCATCGGTTACATTGGGATCGGTGCCTGCCAGAACAAAAGCTTTTGTTCCCGCAACCGTACTGATGGTATCCCAGGGACCGGAGGCTGAGGTAGCATATTGCAGCACACTCGTGGCCACATCACTCGCCAGCGTTTGCGTGTTATACAATCCGATTCTCAGCCGGATAACGTTTGAACTGCTGCTGATGGTAACGGCCGTGTTTTGTTCGGCCATGTAGGTTGCCGTTGTTTCATTGCCGTCATCATTTCTCCAGCGCCAGCTTCCCTGCGTTACCAGCGCAAAGCTTTGCATGGAAAGAAATGCCAGGACCGATAAGAGTAAAAATTTTTTCATAAGGAGGAATGTTTGAACATTTAAAAATTAATGGAAAATTAGAAATAATTTTTAACAATCAGAAAAATATATTTTTTCAGAATTCAACCGGTTTTTTTTTGATATGGTCATGGTTATGAAAGCCTTTTAAACACAAAAAACCCCGCCAAAGGCAGGGCTTTTTTTATTCTAACACACCTCTTCAGATTAGAAAGTATATCTCAAACCGATCTGCATATTCCAGGTATTTCCAGGATAAAATGCATCTCTGTAAGGATTTTCCGGCAAAACAATACTTCCGTCCGGTTGTTTTACGGTAATCATATTGAAGGTAGGAACGCCTTCCGGACTAACACTTTTCACATTCAACAATCCATAGTTGTAGTTTGAACCACCGTTCAACTCCTGCAGCACTCCCCATTTGGAGTTCAGAAGGTTACCAACATTTAAGATGTCGACACTGATCTGTAGTGTATTTCTGTTTTTACCGATATTGGTAAAGATGTCCTGCAACAAACGAAAATCGAAACGGTTAAACCAGGGCAATAATCCTGAATTGCGCTCAACATACTGACCTTTAGCATCTTTCAACGCCTTGCTGTTGTTTACAAATTTTTCGAAAGCCGCTCTTTGCTGATCTGCTGTAAATTGAACAGTTCCGTCAGAATTTGTGATGTCGGTAAAGTTCAGTTCACTTGCACTTGCCGGCACATACAATAAATCCAGACTCACCCCATCCATGTTGATATCATTGCTGTAGGTATAAGCAAATCTTCCTGCATTAGATCCCTGATAGAATAAGGAAACGGTAGTAGCAAGATGACCGGCATATTCAACACGATAGGAAACATTTCCTACTACGCGGTGAGGAATAGAATACTGCGAATATCCGAGTAACAATTCATTGGGATCGTTTACAGAATAGTTGTTAGACCAGGCAGAATTTGCTGAAGAACCGGGGTTTCCGCTCACGTCTTTCGCCATTGTATAGGTGTAGAAGATTGATCCGAATAATCCCTTTCTCTGCGGAAGGCTGAATCCGATGGTGGCAGCCATTGAACGGCCTTTATTGGTATTTGACAACACCGGCACTACGCTTCCTGTAGCAGGATTATAGACAGCGTTGTTTTTGTTGATCCAATATTCACGATCGTCACCTGCATAATTGAGGGTTGCGGTGGCCGGCTTCCTGTTGGCGTTGAACTGATAAACAGCATTGATATCTTTACTGTAAATGAAGTCGAAAGTAGCTACCAGCGGAGTTGAGGGGATCTTATAATCCGCACCGATATTTGTTCTCCAGATCTGCGGCATTTTGAAGTCAGGATCAATCAGATTTACAGTTCCCGGTGCTTTTGTGGAAGGTGAAGTCGGGAAATCTGAAGGAAGTTGTTTAATCCAGTAATATGGATCAGGACTAAAATGATCAATCTTTGCAAGAGTGGCTGAATTAACCGGTTCAAACTGATTCTGTAAAACACCTGAATTGGTGGGCTGATTGGTAAACCAAACAAATGGAATCAAACCGGTAAAGATACCTGTACCACCGCGAAGCTGTAAGCTACGGTTTCCAAATACATCATAGTTAAATCCAACGCGGGGCGATAACAGCAATCGTGTTTTCGGCCAGGTAGAAGTTGAATAAGTGGTTGGTTTATAATTCTTATCCAGCAATTGCAAGGTGTCGATTGTAGGATTGTGCAGCGGATCGTTCAGGAAGAACGGTACATCAATACGAAGTCCTACTGTAAGGTTTAATTTCGGTGACAATTGAATTTTATCCTGTCCGTAAATTCCGCCCATTGCAAAATTTGCTTTCGCATACGTATCGCTTCCGTAAGGATAAGTGATCGCATAGGAAACCGGAGGCGCATCATTCAAAAAGTCGTTTACACTATTGTAACGGTAATAAGAAGTTCCTTCTCTTACATAACTGTTTTTGAAGTCCATTATTTCCATACTCAAACCGGTAGTGATCGTGTGCTTTCCGGACAAATAAGTAAGGTTATCGATGAAGGAATAATTGTTATTGATAACCGCGTTATTGTAAGAAAAAAGCTCGGTTCCAAAGCTCATGTAGTTGCTTCCGTCTTCCCAGATGTCAACAAAAGGGAACAACTGACCGGGTGTACTGCGCCTGCTTTCAATATAACTGTAAGTGGCGAGGAATTGATTGGAAAGTCTGTTGCTGAAGCTGCTGTTTAATTCCGCCGTCAGGGAACGAACGATATTTTTGAACGAATAATTTGCGTATTCAAAGGCAATTGATTCAGATCCGATTCTGCCTGAACTCGAACGCGGGTTAGGTCCTGAATTGAAGTTCGTTGCCTGATCACTCGTTCCTACTACCTGGTTGTAGCGGATGCTAAACTTATTTCTGGTGTTGATGTTCCAGTCAATGCGGCCCAGGAATTTGGTGTCTTCATTCGTATAATCATTAGCATAATTTTCATAACGACCCGGATTGTATCCGTATTTGCTTTGCAGGTAAGAACTTACCGCATCAAGGTCTTCAGCCGTTGTTCTTGAAACATTCGGACCGCTTTGTCCGCGGTTTGCTACCCAGGTATTTCCCGGATATACATATTTCGACTTTTCAAAGTTTCCGAAGATGAAAAGCTTGTTTTTGATAATCGGACCTCCCAAACGGGCACCATACACTTTGTTGGTCGTTTTGGCTGTATCGTTGAGATCCTTTCCGTTTAATTTCTGACCGTTGAATGATTGATCGCGGTACAGTCCATAGATTGATCCGCTCCATTTATTGGTACCGCTTTTGGTAACCGCGTTGATGGCTGCGCCGGTAAATCCCGATTGCCTTACATCGTATGGTGCGATATTTACCTGCACTTCTTCAATCGCATCCAGGGAGATCGGCTGTGCGTCACCGCCCGGCAATAAATCACTTGAAAGACCAAATCCGTTGTTGAAAGTTGCACCGTCAACTTTTACGCTGTTAAAACGGTTGTCGCGTCCCGCAAATCCGTTTCCGTTGGCCTGAGGCGTAAGACGGGTAAAATCGGTGATACTTCTCTTGATTGTTGGCAGATCCTCCAGCTGGCGGGAAGTAATATTGGTGGCAGCGCCGGTTCTGCGATTGTTGAGAATCGGATTTCTTGCTGCAGAAGTGACAACAATATTGGTTAACTCCTGTTGCTGTTCACTCACCTTTTCTTTTACAACGTAGGGCTCCCCAAGGCTGAGGAATACGTTTTCAAGTTTAATCGGTTCATATCCTACAAAAGAAATTTCGATGGTGTAAGGTCCGCCCGGACGCATACCCTGAATTACAAAGGTTCCGTCTTTTGAGGTAATGGTTTGATACTTTGTTCCGGAGGGAAGATGAGTTGCGGTAACAGTTGCTCCTGCAAGGCCTTCGTTGTTAGGCTGGTCTACTGTACCCGTGATGCTACTGTTGGTTACCTGTGCACGGGTGATATTGACACTGCCAATACCCAGTAAAAACAGGAAAGCCAATAGATAAAATTTGCGCATATTTTGAAATTTTGCGCAAAGGTGGGAAGGTTTGGGCAAAAAGTAAAATTTGAATGTAAAGAAATTATTACCAAATTTTCCCGCCATCCGGCCAAAAAGGCTGATCTTTGCATCAAATACCCAAAAAACCATTGTTTTGATCAAAAAACCAACGGTTTTAACGGTGTTTAGTTAAAAATTCCGGCTCCTTAAAAAGAACTTAAATACGGGAAAAGGCGTTATCTCAAACGATCGGCACTACGCACAAGTTTTTGATCGCGGTAAATTCCCCTCGCAGCAAGAATGAGGAAAATTGGAATTATAAATACGATTGCGGAGGTTAAAGCGAAGTCACCATTGTTATACCTTTTCACCTGTCCGAAATACAACACGAGGATGAGAATGGATAAGACGAGGTCGGCCAAAACAAGCTTGAGCTGGAGCGACCGGTTTTTGAAGAGGAAGATATTAATAAACGAAAGGGTTCCGCAAATGACGGTAAGAATCAGGATGGGCATATTGGTAATTCCGGTAAACTGCTGAAATCCCTGCGATGTAAGATCGGCAGGATCTGAAAGAATGCCTGAATAAAAAGAGGTTCTCAAGGAAATGAATGCGCAGATTGCGGCAATCAACAGCCAAATCGTTTGTGATCGTTGTATCATAAAGCCTGTTTGAGCTGTAAAGATAAAAAGTTACAAAAATGTTTGGGATAAAAAATTATTGCCCGGACAAATCCGATAATACCCGCTTCCCGGTATCGATTGAAAGAGGGAAATTGTATATTTGCAACCTTAAAAATTTTGCCGTTTTATGTTTAATAATCTTACCGAGCGTTTAGAGAGTGCGTTTAAGAATTTAAAAGGAGAAGCCCGTGTAACAGATCTTAATATCGCCAATACCCTCAAAGATATCCGTCGTGCACTGATAGATGCAGATGTAAACTACAAGATTGCCAAGGAATTTACGGATAAGGTTAAGGAGAAAGCGATCGGAAGCAAGGTGATCAATGCGGTAAGTCCAGGGCAGCTCATGGTGAAGATCGTTCAGGATGAATTGACCGAACTGATGGGTGGTGAGGAAGCAGATTTTAACGTAAAAGGAAATCCTGCCATTATTCTCATTGCCGGTTTGCAGGGTAGCGGTAAAACGACCTTTAGTGCGAAACTGGCAAAATACCTTCGCTCCAAAGGAAAATCGCCGCTTCTGGTAGCGGGAGACGTTTACAGGCCGGCAGCGATTGAACAACTGAAGGTACTGGG
>JAFAEW010000015.1 GCA_023423835.1 Bacteroidota bacterium
GATCAAGGTTGACATACCTCTCAGCATAAATAAAAAGGGTTGAAAAAGGGGCTTCTCAATCAGACCCTCCCTTTTTGTATCAATCCTAAAAGAAGTGACACGATTGCCAGTACAATAAGAATGTGTATCAGGCCGGTTGCACTGTAAACAAATACTCCAAATAACCACCCGATAATAAGGATAACTGCGATGATGTACAATAAGCTTCTCATATTAAATCTTTTATGAGATAGTTTAAAAAACCTTGCCAAACGTCTTACCTCGGTTTATGCTGATTTTCAGCTCAACTGCGGGAAATTTCCGGTTTGGAAACGGGGAGAAAATTGCATAAAAAAAAGGCTTTAGTAATTCATCTTCGTATTACTAAAGCCTCGAACCGGAAATTAGAATTTACAGGTTTTCGCTGTACTGTTTGAGTTTATTGTAAAGCGTTTTCCGGTCGATATTTAAAAGCCGGGCCGCTTCGCTTTTATTAAAATTCACCTTTGCCATTGCATCCATTATGATTTTAAATTCAGCATTATAGATTGCCTTTTTAAAATTATTTTCCTTGCTGCCGGATCCGAGAGCGAGCTGTTCTTCGTCCAAAACGGGAACTTCGGCGGTGGTACTTATTGCCTCGTCAATCGTAACGATTGGCTTTACAACTTCCTGTTCCACCGGTGCTTCTTGTTCCTCTTCGTCGAACTGCAACTTGCTGTAGTTGGTTATTTCAAATGGCAGTGATTGTGCTTCAATAAACGAACTATCAGAAAGGAGAGTGGCGCGTTTGATGACATTTTTTAATTCCCGAAGGTTGCCATGCCAGGGGTAGGCTTTGAAGGCCCTTTCGGTTTCCTTGGTAAATCCTTTGATGTTTTTACCAAGTTCTTTATTCGTCAACGACAGAAAATGATTGGCAAATAACATGATGTCTTCCTTTCTGTCTTTTAATGCCGGAACTTCGATGCTGAATTCATTGAAGCGATGGTAAAGATCTTCACGGAATTTATTTTTTCCATCGCGGCTCCACAATTTTTCATTGCTCGCAACAATGATTCTAACGTCGAGATTGATGTCTTTCGTTCCTCCGACTCTTCTCATTTTTCTTTCCTGCACTACCCTAAGTAAGGATACCTGGATATCATAGGAAAGGTTTGCAATTTCATCGAGAAAAATAGTGCCTCCATTGGCCAGTTCGAAGCTTCCGATCTTTTGTGTGAGAGCTCCGGTAAAAGCTCCTTTTTCGTGCCCGAACAATTCGCTTCCAGCCAGTTCTTTTGACAATGCTCCACAGTCAATGGCAATAAAGGGCTTTCCTTTCCGCTTGCTGTGGTTGTGAATTTCATGTGCGATGGATTCTTTACCCGTTCCGGTATCGCCATTAATAATAACGCTGTAATTTGTTGGCGCCACCAGTAAAATCTGGTTGATGATTTTCTTAAAGGCCGGACTGTCTCCGAAAATGATGTTCGGATTTGAAGAAAACCTTTTCTCTTTTGAGATCGTCGTTTTTTGTACAGCTACCGGTTCTTCAACTTCCGCTACCGGAACATAGACCGGTTGGTGCGGCTGAGGCAATAAGGCCTCCTTAATTTTTATAAGGATTTCGTCCGGAAACAACGGTTTTGTGATATAATCTCTTGCGCCCAGTTTGATAACATCTACCGCTATTTTTACATCACTATAAGCGGTAATGATGATAATGGGTAATCTTGGATGAATTGCTTTAATCTTTTCGAGCAGCGTTTTGCCGTCCATGTCGTCGAGACGGAAATCGGATAATACAAGGTCGATTTCATTTGACTCCAAAGCTTCGAGCGCTTTTTTGCCATTATAGGTGATTATAACCTCGAAACCGTGTTTGGTTAAAAACCTTTCCAACAAAAAGCACATGTCTTTGTCATCATCTACTACCATTATTTTTTGCATATCCGTGTTTTTTTATTTTTCGTTATTTCTTATCGTTTCTACCTAATTATCGAATTTCCATTAGTCAGCAGGTGAATTATAATTCGACCAAATTTAAAACAATTTGGGTAATTAATTCCACAAATACAACTTTATTTTTTTATCAAAAATTAAAAACTGTTTATTTTCAAGGTTCCCGGTTCTAAAAATAATTCTATTTTTTCGAATGGATCACATCTTTTAATATTCTCATCAACAAGCATTCTTCTTCGGTCAGTCCTGATATGTCGTCGGGCTTTTCGATCTCATTAATATCTTTAAGGTAAGCTGAAAGCTTCTTATCGTGATACATTTCAATCAAGGCCGGATGAACGTAATACTTCCTGCAAACCGTCCTGGTATTGCCGAGTTTTTCACTCACTTTATTTAGTACTTCAACCACGTTTTTTTTGGCCTGGGTTTCATTTATGGCATCGCCGATGGATGCAAATTCATGTAAAGCGTGAAGGGTTCCGGCCCATGTTCTGAAATCCTTTGCTGTAAACGATCTTCCCGCTGCATCTTTAATATACTGGTTTACCATTCCGGAATCGATCGATTGTCTTTTCCCGTTTTCATCATAATACTGAAACAATTCTTTTCCGGGAATATCGCGGCATTGTTTCACCGTTCTTGCCAATTTCTTGTTTACGAGCGAAATGTCGTGATGAACGCCCTTTTTCCCCTTAAAGGAAAACAACAATTTACTGCCATTGATATTGACGTGCTTATCTTTCAGTGTCGTGATGCCATAAGACCCGTAAAGCCTTTCATAATCATTGTTTCCAACTCTGATGTAGGTGCGTTCCATGAGGCTTAACACAGTTGCAAGAACCTTCTCTTTACAAAGATCTTTTAGTTGCAGGTCTTTCTCTATTTGTAATCTTATTCGTGGAAGATACTTTCCAAACTCGTACAAGTGATGGTATTTGGTTTCATTGCGCAACTTATTCCACAGCGCATGATATAGATATTGTTTTCTGTTTTTAGTGTCGTTTCCGGTTGCCTGAAGGTGACTGTTTTCGACCGGGCTTATCCACACATTTTGCCAGGCAGGAGGAATGCGCAATTTCTTGATTCTTTCTACCTCCGCTTTATCGTGTAATGGCTTCTCTTCAAAAATATAACTGAATCCTTTGCCCTTCCTGACCCGTTGTATACCGGGAGCAGAATCTGTTATATAAATAAGGTTTATGACTGAAGCTGCTCTCTCAGGATCCTTCTCTGCCGCTAAAAAATCTTTATGCTTTAGCGCAATTGTTTCGGTCATTTTTTTTACAGAAACATTCAAAAAATAATGCCAGTTTCCGCAGATAGGAAGAACGGGTAAGACCGGCGATAGCTAAATCATTTTCGCCCGTCTTTCAACCCATCTATACTCCGATGGCTAGAACGGATAACCGATCGCGATGTTGTAGACGAAGTCTCTTGTGCTGATGCCCTTTGTCCACTGAAATCCCTGGTCATTTACAGGCATTCGTAATGGAACGGCGACGTCGAGCCGGAGGATGAGAATACTCACATCCACCCGCAATCCCAATCCTGCTCCGACAGCAAGCTGATCGACAAAATCTTTCGTGAATTTGGCGCCGGGCCGGAAAGGATCATCTTTTCGCGTCCATACGTTTCCAACATCTACAAAGGCGGCCCAGTTTAAGATGGAGACCAGCTTGGCGCGATATTCCAAATTCCATTCGAGTTTGATATCGCCTGGCTGATCGCCAATGTATCCGGTAGTATCATAATAGGCGGCATTGAAAGAACCCGGTCCTAAAGAACGCGCCCTGAACGCTCGTATGTCATTAACGCCGCCGGCGAAAAATTCTTTGATAAACGGCATGCTGGTACTATTTCCATAGGCATAACCGATTCCGCCCAATAGCCTTGAATTGATGGAGGAATTTTTCCCGAGTTTATGGTAATATCTGAACTCGGCTTCAGTCCGGATATATTGCGAAAACGGCGTATTGAAGATGTAACGTTCTTTTCCTTTCAACACATCTGCTCCTGAAATAAGTCCGAAAATGTTGCCCGACAAATCAAGATTGCCATTGAAGTAATATTTGTTTTTTTTGTAGATCGCATTGGGCCGGAGCTGCGTGTTGTAATTATAATTGTAATTTGATCCCCAGATGAATTGCTTTTCAATGCTTCTGCGAAGCGTAACATTGGCATCCATCAACTTTCTGAATGAATCTGTAATATTACGCGGCTGCACATAATTTATGTTGATCACATTCAACTGATGTTCCCTGTCCACACTTTCCTTCCATTGGTAGCCGGCGCTTCCTTTGATGGAGGTAAGCAGGTATTGCGCGGTGCTGTTGTAGAATTCGTATCCGGCATTGAATCTGGTTTTGGGCACATATCGGCTATTGGTCTTAAAACTCCAGGGCGCAATAATCCGGGGAATATAAAGGTTAAGATCGACCCCGGCTCTCACGATATTTGAATTTACCGTTGTTGAGACCTGCTTTTCAAAACCGCCGTAGATGCTGGCTGTAAACAGTTCGGCCCCTTTCAATAAATTGCGGTTTCGCCAGTTTAAGGACAGTTCCGTTCCGTTTGAATTGTTTGATTTTGTAAGCGCCGTTGCCTGAAACTGGATGGACTTTTTCTCAGTAGGAGTAAGGTAATAAAACGCGTTCAGGTAATTTCCGCTCACGGTGTCGGTTGGTTGAAATCTGGCCTTCACAAATTTGTACACGCCGAGGGTTGTCAACCGGTTCAGCGAAAGATTATGATCAGAACGCTTGTAAATATCGCCGGGTTTGAAGACCAGGGTTCGTTCGAAAATCTTGGGTTGAAATTTTTTCTCCGGATCTATGATGGTATAACCGGCATATTTCCGGGCACCCGGCTGTAAAACAGAAGTGTCAGAATCTATATCATAATCTGCAAAAACCACCACATCGTTGATCCTGTAAACCTGTTTTGCCTCGGGTGGCACCTGCTGTTTCACCTTTATCGCCATATCAACCTGATGGTTGCCGACGGTAGAATCCACGTCAGCGATTAAATAGTCAGGGCTGAAATAATAAAAGCCGTTGTCCTTAAGTTGCGCATCGATCCGGTCTCTCTCATCTTTGATCAGGTCGAGATCATAAGGATCGCCCTTTTTGAGTAGCGAGCGTTTTGCAGTGGCTTGTCTGATTGCATCGCTCAAAGCCGAACTGTCAGAAGGATAGCTGAGATCACGAATGGTGTATTGTGGTCCAACCCGGGCAGTATAATGAGCGGTGAGTTTCTGATTCTTCACCGTGGTGTCGAGTGTTACGGTATCCTTAAACCACCCTTTATTTTCGAGATGGTTTTGTAAAACTGCCCGGTTTTTTTCCAGTGCAGACCACGAAGCGATAACAGGGGCTTCTCCTACCTTATTTTTCAACCAATATCTGAGTCCGTGCCCGGTAGGTGTTCCTGCAATATTGTATGCCCACAGTTTGAAACGGATGCCGAGAAAGGAAGAGTTTGGTTTGGGACGAATGAGATCATTCAATTCTGATTTAAGATCCTTCTTCTTCCGCTTCGATAAATCCACCGTGTCTTTGATTTCTATCTTTGAACCAACGTAAAGATTCTGATCCTTTGCGAGATACTTGGTGTTATTACAGGCCGTAAAAAAAATAATTACTCCTAAAGCCGGTAGAAGCGGTTTCATAATCCCTGTAATTATTTTTCCTGTTTTATTCATAAATGGTCTGATCCTCCCTTGTTTCTTTTGCATCCTTACGGCTTTCACGAACTTTTTTTCTGATCTGTTTTTTTTCTTTTCTTCCTTCGAACAGTTCTTTAAACTGGTCGTAATCGTAGGAGAGCATGAAGGTCAGGCCGGTTTCAATGATCTGTCCTTCAATAACACCTTCGTACTGATTCTTTCTATAGGCCCGCAATCTGTATCTTCCATCTTTGCTGAGCTGATAATCAATTGATACATCGCCCGCAATGTTGCTTGCATTTCGTTTTGAATCCTGAGGACCTTCCAGTTCAAAATTGCTTCCAACATTTACGCGGATTCGGTCATTCAACAGCTTTTTACTCACTCCCACATTAAGATCTGTTCTGTTTTCGGCCTGGCCGGTTGAATAATCCTGCCCCGAGGTAAGGTTGAAATTGAGATCCACGCCGCTGATCAAGCTTCCCGCAAGCTGGTTGAGCTGATCGGTCAAAATCTGGCTTGCACTTTCTCTTACCGCTCCTTCCAAACCTGCCCCTTCGGCCTGACTTTGCAACGGGTTTTCTCCAACAAAACGGTTTAACAATAACAAGGCAAAAACTTGTTTATTCAGTTCTGACTGGTCATTTCTTACCTGCTGCAGTCTTGTGTCAACCACCGGCCACTGCGATAATTCGTCCTGTGGAAGGGTAATATCAAACGTGATATTCGGCTTCAGTAATTCGCCTGTCATATTCAACAATACCCTGAACGGAAGTTTCTCTTTGAAACGGTTTACCTCTACCGGCGCTCTTCCGGAAAGTTGCTGCTCTACTAGGTCTATAGAAGCGGCCTTGGCAATATAGACTGCGGTCACATTTATCTGAGCGGAGGTAGGATCGCCTGTCCACGTGATCGTACTTCCTCTTTGAATCTCAAATTTTCTTTTCAGAAAATTTAAGGATAATTGATACGAGCCGTTGGTTAATTCATAGTTGCCCGTCAGGCTCACTTTTCCACTCTTATCAATGCCGCCGGACAAATCGGCCCGCCCCTGAAGCGTAAGTGCATCGCCGTTTCTTTCATCGATTACAAGGGTAAATTTTGCTGAGCTGTCCGTTTCAATATTTGCGGTTACATCAATTCCCTTCATCGCCATTTCCGAGGTGAGGGTGTCGGCGAGATAATGGAGATCTATGCTGTCTTTTTGTTTATCCTTATCCACAAAATTCACCACCCCTTCGCGACTCACAACTTCAGGGTTATTGGAAGGAAGAATGACGGCGAAATCCGTCTGTTCGTTGATGCGGATGTAGGCATCGGCTGTGGGAGACTCGATGCTTCCGCCCAGCTTGATGTCGGTATCAACATTGAGTTTTCCGTAAAACAACTGATCGGTTTTCTTTTCGGTGTTTACGAGTTCAAAATTATCGCCGTTGATGTCTAGATTGAAATAGATATTTCTGAAATCTGAAGTCAGCACATCGCCATTTATTACGAGGCTGTTTTTTGCAGAATCGAGAATCGTGAAATCATTGAAATGCATTCCCCTCGGATCGATCATAATTTCATCGCCCGGCAATTGAAATTTTTCACCGGAAACGGTTGGCGTTACACTCGCATTCTCAAAATGGATCTGACCGTAAATATTTGGTTGCTCGAGTGAACCGGTAACGGAGGCGTTCCCTTTCAAAAATCCCGTAATGCTATCGATTTGCCCGGTTGCAAAAGGTTTGATCGCCTCAAGGTTAAACTGATTCAAGGCAACATTCATATCCATCTCGCTCACTGCTGTGTTATAGGTGCCATTGATCCTTACATCATTGTTATTTCCGGTTAATGAAATGTCGGCTGCATATTGATTCGCGGTCTTATTATCCACCTTCATTGCAAGATTGCCAATAGTGTCGGTTTTATATACAAGATTTGCAACGGTGAGGTCGGAAGTGAAGACCGGACTTTTCAAAACATTCTCCACCACGGCATTTCCATTAATGATACCGTCCAACAGTAAAGAATCGCGGTTTGCAATTTTTGTGATCGTTCCGATCCGGAAATTATTGAAATCAACCAGGATCGGAGCGGCCGGTGTCAGCGCTTTGCTGTTGATCAATAAGGACTGACCGTCATGACTGATACCAAAATTGTGAACGATAAGCCCGGTAGAATCGTATTTAATAAAATTATCGCCGATAACATCCCAAAGTTGATAATCGAGCAGCAAACTGTCGGGCTTAAGACTGAATTGAGCACCGCCCGGAATTTGGTTAACGATTCCTCCCAACGCAAACTGTTCTTTGTTTTTTGAATCGTTGATATTTAGATTAAAGTCCAATTTATTGTCGGCCACAAAGCCGTTCAAACCAGTTTTATAAATCGTAAGCGAAGGTGTTTTTATGTTGTTTACCGATAAGCCGAAGTTGAACCTGTTGGCCGCTGTTTGCGCTACGAGGCTCAAACTGTCGATCTGTTGCTGGTCCAACACAAGTTTTCCGTTCTTCACACTCAATTGAAGATCGTTTGCTGCACTGTTAAACGATGAATGAACGACGATGGAATCGCTTCCAGCAAGTCCGGGCATGAATTGAAGTACCATCCCGGTGGGAATTATTCTTGCATTCAGATCCCAATTCTGGGCAGCGAAAGATTCTTCTTTGAAACCTGGCAGGTTGTAATACCGGTTGATTGTCGACTGCAGAGCCTGTGCCAGTTCGGTGAGCTTATATTGTCCCTCAAGACCCGCTGTTATTTCGTCGGAATAAATCTGCAGGTTTTTTGAATTCGGATCGGCATTCGAAACGATCGAAATTGTGTCTTCTGTAATCGTATTATTCCCTGAATTGACGCTGAGGTTGGTGATGAAAATTTTTCCGATCAGCGAATCCGGATTGCTAACGGGTAGATCTGCCTGTATGTTTCCGCTTAGTGCAAGATTGGTGGTATCACTTACAAAATGTAAGGCTTTCAAATCGGCAGTATCCAGGTTAAGATTGAGTTTTACCGCAGGATACTTTTGGTTGATGTCTGCAGCGGCATCGAGGGCAAAGGTTAAATTCGGATCATTCATCCTTGCATTCGCATTTACCACTCCTTTTTCAGCCATTCCTGAAAGGGAAAGATTGGTATAATTGTAACCCTTCACGAAAGCGTTAATCACATTTACATCATAGTCGACGTTTGCTTTTTTCGGATCAAATCCATTGCCGCTAACGGCCGCTTTCAAGGTGACAGATCCCACATTTTCTTCTTGTTTCAACAGATACCCAACCTGAAGTTTGTTGGCAGTTAAATTAGCCGTATATCGCTCGTTGGGTCGCATTTTTCCATTCACCGTGAGACTCCCTTTGTCGGTCCGCACGGCAAGGTCAGTGGAAAAATCTTCCATACTTCCATTGAAAAAACCCGTTACCGAAAAAACATTCGGAAGCCTGAACGACTCAGGAAGTGTATTAGGCGGCAATAAAGCTAAAATATCATTTTTCGAAGACTGTAGCCTGTTGATCTTTAGATTGTAAACCGTGTGCTTCGGATCGGGCAATCCTTTTATGCTACCGGACAAACTTACTGAGGTCTGTTTCAATCCCTCAAGTTCAAATACCGGAATACTCAAATCACTCACATAGCCTTTCACTCTTGTATTGATCCGGAGGTTTGAGTTGCGATACGCCATCGCATTTTTTTTGAAGGTTGGAAGAAAGGTAAAAATGTCCTTCATCCCGATATAGCTGTTTGAAAGATTTGCGTCAACAAACATTTTACCCGGGTTTTTTGATACTGACTCAAGTGAAGGCCAGGTCACAAGCACTTTATTTTTCAGCAGCGTTACATCAGTTTGCAGTAAAAGGTTTGTAAGTGCCGCACCGGAATCGTTGTATATGAATGAAGTGTTCAGCTTCTCGAGTTGAAAACCACTTTTTTCATTCAATGCAAGTTGATTGATATTACCGCGAAACTCAGAAGGTGTAAAACTCAGACTATCAGCGTTGAGCTGAAAACCGGTGACATGCAAATGGCTGTAATCCATCCCGGACGCAGACGGCGGCTTGTTGTCATCATCATAGATCAGTTCATTGTTGTTGAAAGCGACTTTGTTGAGCTGAATTTTCCAGGGATTGGAGGTTTCTGCTGCGGCCTTATTCGAAACCACTTCCTTTACCGCCGCTGCCTGCTCTGTTTTACCGAGTAGAACCTTGATTTTCGTATTATTCAAGTTGAGATCATTCAACTGTACCAACATCGACGAGAGATCGATGTCTTTCGGGTGCGTACTTAATTCTCCAAGTTTCAGATCGGCAAGTAAGGCCGAAACGTCGTTCTTATAGTTGAAGTCAATATTTTTCAGATAAATGTCATCCAGAATTATCTGTGGATTGGTGGCCGGTGGACTGGAAGGAACGGCGGCGGCGGCAATCGATGAATCAGGATTTGGAATGATGGGTTTGTATTGATAAATGCGGGCAGTAATATTTCCCACATCAATTTTCGGAACATGAAATGCGAGGTGATCCAGATCAAACTTCTCGATCCTCGTTTCGAAGTTGCCGAGATAAAAATACACATCGTTGCCTGTCTCATCATCCTTAAAAGTCGCCAGTATATCTTTCAGGATGATTTTATCAAGGTGAAATTTCAGACTGCTGGTGGTATCGGTGGTTGACGGCTTTTTTTGTTCTGATGCAAACGCCTTCACAATGTATTCAAAATTGAAAGCGGTATCCGGCGACAGTCTGTAAATATTTGCTCTGATGCCATTCAATTCGAGATAGCTGACATTTACCTCATTTTTCAATAGTCCAAACAAAGCGATATCAACCCTCAGTTCTTTTCCGGCAAGAAGGGTATCCTTGTTCTGATCTTCAAAATATACGCCTTTCAGTACGATTCTTTTGGGAAATGCGATGCTCAGCTTCTCAACTTCAACTTTTGTTTTGATCTTCTTTTCGAGGAAGGTAACGGCTTTGTCTTTGGCAAAATTCTGAACAGCCGGAATTTGAATTAAGATCAACACCAGTACAATCAGGAAAATAACAGACGCTACAATCCACCCAATGACCTTTAAAACTTTTCGAACGATATTTTTCAATTATATACCGGTTTGGCTTAGTAAACTAATTCTCTTTATTACGATCCGGCTGAAGCTTTTGCTCTTTTTCTGTTGCGGATGAAATTGGTGATTTTATCCAGCACATTATAGACAATAAATTCCTTTCCTTTTGTGATGGCTGCATTTACTCCCTTTTTTTGCTTTTGAAGTCCCACAAACAATCCCACGCCGTTGACGATCAATCCGATTACTTTTGAAGGAACGCCTTTCATCATTAGGAAATGAATAGCAGACTGAGCCGCTTTGCCGGCTGCTGCTTTCGGCAGGGCTTTCACCTGGTTTTTTATGGCATCTTCCTGCATCCTTATAGTAGCCTGAAGATGGTAAATTTCCTTTTTCAGATCTTTTGAATTTCTTATCGGCTCTCTGTTGCTAATCGTCGGTTTGCTCATCTTCATCGTCTTTGTCGTTACTTTTTGAAAAGATTGTATTTATTATTGTATCGGTGATCTTTCTTTCAAATGATTTTTTTCCGAGCACGATCACCAAAAGCAGCAAAAGAAAAATGCCCGTCATGATTGCAAATCCTACATAAACATTTGATGTTAAGTCGGCAAAAAGCCAGGCAAGCATGAAGGAAAGAAATAAAAACATAAAAAATCCGAGCAACGCCATCAATACAATAATAAACAGGCTGGCACCTACTTTGGTTGATTTTTCGATAGCCTGCAACTTTACCAGTTCGAGTCGGTTTTGAATGTAATTTTCTATTGTTTCTTTGGTTCCATGAAAATATTCTGATGTTGATGCCATAGAGTTATTTTAGCGCATTAATACCTAATGTATAAAAAATTTACTATATCTATGCAACCTTTATACCACAATCGCATTTGACGAAGATGTACAATCAGAAGCATCGCGACAAATCTTCGAGGCGCATCGGCTTTTGCCAAAGGTGTATTTTGGAGTTTCCGATAGTTGGCTCAGAAGCATCTTTGTCCTCAAAAGCACTGATGAGGTGAAACTGAGTACGTGGATAGAGGGTTGCCAGGTCTCTGCATTGTTTCCATCCTAAGCCATCGGGGAGGTTATTGTCGAGTATAACGATATCCGGTTTAATTGTCTCAATCGCTTCTAATCCCGCGATTAAAGAGTGAAACAAAAAGACTTCAAATCCTTTTTTCGAAAAAACTAATTGTAAAATCTGGCAAAAGTCGGGTTCATCATCGATTATGATTAGTTTCATTTTCATCGGGTCGTAACATTTTCCTTTTCCTTAGATTCGAAACAGGAAAATCGTACCTGTTTTTACGTCTTTTTATGTAGAAGTTTATCTACACAAAAACTTTTTCAACCACGGTCTGCAATCGGATTGCAGTTTTTTGTCCTCCAATTTTTACAAGCCTCTTAGTAAATCGATTTCGCTTTCAAATGGCACTGTTTTTATCGCACAGTTATAGGAATCACGAATTTGGATTATGAACAGTACAATTTACCTTGAATTTGAAAATGAAGCCTGCCGGGTAGTTGTAGATCGAATCAATCATCCGATCCATAAGATGGTGCACGCTTCTTTCGAAAACGGGTATGAAAACATTTTTTTCACCGATGTGACTACGGGCGAATGGATAGAGCAGGACCTTGGAAAAACCGAACTTGCCGGCTCAATGGGTGAATTGGTTGGAAATGATGAAGAATCCGATTTTCCGAAGCAGGAAATCATTTGGTATCGTGACAACAGTGGAGACCGTCCTTTCCAGTTCGGGTACATCAAATACCGGAATTCCGGATTCACTTTTTATGAAATTTTCGGAACCAATCACCGCTATATGTTCACCTTGTTTAAGAATAAACAGACCTGGAAAGTCTTCAGTCATACCAAGCAACTTGCGTGGAATTTCGACACCGATTATTTCCAGGACGTACCGTTCGTGTTAGATACCTATCAGTTGTAAAATTTAATCTTCCAATGCCTTTTTGAGATTTTTCAGGCTTTCCTCAATTACCGGCCCTAAAACCTTGTCGTTCGAAAGAGATCCGAGTCTTTCCCAGGGATACCAGTTTACAGATTTTTCAAAATACCATTGAACGGTTACCACATTTTGGTTTTTAGGGATAAAGGGCACAAAAGCGGCATTCAGCACCTGACCGCCTGCGCTTCTCCACACGCTGAAAATGGTATCTTCTGATTCCCGGGTAATCTTTACTTCACCGGTTCCCATTTTTATCAATGTGCCCGGTCCGCTGGTGTTGGTCGATAGAAAAGTAATGGTGTTGCTGTCGGCTCCGGCCATCCATTTTTTCCAATATTTAGGATCATCCAGGTATTTATAGACCGAGTCAAATGGTGCATGAATGTCTACTGCCCTCGTGGTGCGTACCGTGGAGGGAAACATCCATCCGATCGCCGTCAATATCAAAAATAAAATAAGGATTGCAAAAAACGCCATTCTGATGTATCGCATGCTGCAAAATTAGGCTGGAAGCTGTTTAATAGTTGCTTACCTGATCAATAAAATAAGTGATCGGATTAAATTTTGATAGTGCAAGTGCAGTTACCACCAGAAACGCCATTCCAAAAACGGCTCCCCACAAATGGGCGGAATGGTTGATATTGCCTCCGCCTTTTTTATTGAGATAAATGGTTACAAAGAGGTAGAGCGGTCCAAAAACAAAGGCCGGAAAAGTTACCGGAATGAAAATCAAACCCAAAGGCGCTGTGGGATAGAGAATGATTCCTGCAAAAATGATGGCGGAAACCGCTCCGGAAGCACCAAGGCTGCGGTATCCGAAATTCTCCCTATGTTTCATATAAGTGGGAATCAGGCAAACAGCAAGAGAGGAAATATAGAGAATGGCATAAAGAAAAGGGCCGGTATTTCCGAATATCTGCGTAAACGTGGGTTCTACCATTTTCCCAAAAACATAAAACGAAAACATGTTAAACGCCAGGTGCATCATATCGGCATGAATAAATCCGCAGGTGAAAAAACGGTACCATTCGTTTCGGTTATAGACCGCCTGGGGATTGAATATCAGCGCATCGATGAGACGAGCATTGGAGAATCCGATGAACGAAACAATGCAGGTGACAATTACTATGACTAATGTGATCATTTGTTTTTGGTTTATTTAAATCATATTCCTTCATCAGCTATGGTGGTATTTCTCGCCTCTAAGTATTGTGCAACTGCGATAAATCTGTTCACTCAGAATCAATCTTACAAGCATGTGCGGAAAAACAAGTTTCGCCAGACTCCAGGTAAAGTTGGCTCTTTTTGAAACCATTTCATCTGCTCCAAACGCACCACCTATCAAAAATATCAGCTTCTTCTTTCCCTCATTGGCTTTCGTCTGAATAAACCGGGCGAGGTACTCATTATTCATTTCCTTTCCCCGTTCGTCGAGTAACACCAAAAAATCCTCCGGCTGCAATTGGCTAAAGATAGCTTTTCCCTCTTGTTTTTTTAGTTCCGCCGGGTTAAGCGTTGATGAATTTTTTACGGGCGGTATAATCTTCCACGTGCAATCAAAGTAATTCGTAATACGGCCGGTATATTCATCGATCGCCGACGCCAGCAGCTGATCGTGTGGTTTGCCGATTGACCACAGTTGAATTTTCATCAGGCGAAAATACAAACGGCAACCGATAAGTTACTTAGAATAAAAATCGATTTAATTCCCGCGGCTTACCTTTGCAAAAATCTGGAGGAGTAATGATTTATCTCACACGACTTGCGCATTTCAATGCTGCCCACAAGTTGTATAATCCAAACTGGAGTAACGAAAAAAATATAGAAGTCTTCGGAGTTTGCGCCAATGAAAACTGGCACGGTCACAACTACGATCTGTATGTAACGGTAAAAGGTGAGATACAGGAAGATACGGGTTTTTTAATGGACGTAAAAGTTTTAAAAACACTCATTCAGGATCAGGTTGTGGAAAAGCTCGATCATAAAAATCTGAATCTTGACGTTGATTTTCTGAAGGGAAAGATGTGCAGCACCGAAAATCTCGCTATCGCTATCTGGAAGCAGTTACAGCCACATCTGCCGCCTGACGTACAGCTGCATGCAATAAAATTATTTGAAACTCCAAGGATTTATGTAGAATATTTTGGAAATTGAGCGCAATTTCCTTCTTACTTTCAATCGTTCCGCATGGATAACAAACGAGTTTCTGTCTTTAGAAAAGAGCATTTTAATGCTGCGCATCGCCTTTTTCTTCCCGAATGGGACGATCAAAAGAATTTCGACGTCTTTGGAAAGTGCAGCTATCCCAATTACCACGGGCATAATTACGAATTGATTGTAAAACTTACCGGACAGCCGGATCCTAAAACCGGATTCGTGATGGACCTCAAACGGCTGAGTGATTTAATCAACGAAAAGGTTATCCGGCAGTTTGACCATAAAAATCTTAATCTCGATACGCCGTTCTTTCAAACAAAAAATCCAACCGCTGAAAATATTGCGATTGTTATCTATGAACTGCTTCGTCCTGAAATTGATGCCGCCACCGGTTTACAAGTCAGATTGTATGAAACCGAACGGAATTTTGTGGAGTATCCCTCCTAATATTACTAATTATCAATCAGCATTATGAGTTATAATAAAACAGAAAATTACGATCATAAAACAACGGTTGCGATGGAAGATGCCTATCGGAATATTCTGAAATCCATCGGTGAAGATCCCGAACGGGAAGGTCTTTTGAAAACGCCCAACCGGGTGGCCAAAGCAATGCAATTCATGACGCAGGGTTACGGTGAAGATGCAGTTGCGATTTTAAATTCCGCCAAATTTCATGAAAATATCAGTGAAATGGTGATCGTAAAGGATATAGAGTTGTATAGCATGTGCGAACACCATATGCTTCCGTTTATTGGCAAGGCCCACATTGCCTATATTCCCAATGGTTGGATTACCGGGCTCAGCAAAATTGCCCGAACCGTTGATGTGTTTGCAAGACGGTTGCAGGTGCAGGAGCGCCTTACGGTTCAAATTATGGACGCGTTAAAGGAAAGTCTTAATCCACTGGGCGTTGCGGTTGTCATTGAGGCCAAACATCTCTGCATGATGATGCGGGGCATTCAAAAACAAAATTCCCTTACCACCACTTCTGCCTTTTATGGAGAGTTTGAAAATCACACCACACGCTCTGAATTTATGAAGTTACTGAGCGCCGAACTCGGATAACACTTTGGAAAAACTGTCTGGTTTCAATACTTTTGCGAAAATTTTTTTTAATGAGTAAGCACGCCTATGTGTTTCCCGGACAAGGTTCGCAATTTCCGGGAATGGGAAAAGCACTATTTGATTCAAGTGACGAAGCGAAAAATTTATTTGAACTGGCCAACAGTATCCTTGGATTTAAGATCAGCGATATCATGTTCACCGGATCTGAAGAAGATCTGAAGCAAACGGAAGTAACGCAGCCGGCAATCTTTGTTCATTCGGTCATTGCATTTTTCACTTTCTGTGAGGTAAAACCGGAAATGGTGGCGGGGCACTCATTGGGAGAATTTTCAGCACTGGTAGCAAATGGTGTATTGAGTTTTGAGGACGGATTGACACTCGTTAGCATCCGGGCAAAGGCAATGCAAAAAGCCTGCGAAATGAATCCTTCCACAATGGCGGCAGTTCTCGGACTGGACGACCGGAAAGTGGAAGAAATTTGCAAAGAAGTGCACGAACAAACCGGAGAAGTGATTGTTCCGGCAAACTATAATTGCCCGGGCCAACTCGTCATCAGCGGAACCAGAAATGCGATCGACATTGCCTGTGCGAAATTGAAAGAAGCTGGAGCAAAACGCGCCCTGGTATTGCCGGTGAGCGGTGCATTTCATTCTGATCTGATGGCACCGGCCAAAGAAGAACTGGCAACCGCCATCGATAAGACGATTTTCAATATCCCTTCCTGCCCGATTTATCAGAATGTGAATGCCAATGCGGTAACAGATCCGCTTCAGATAAGGGAAAACCTGGTACAGCAACTCACGAAACCTGTGAGATGGACGCAGACCATTCAGCAAATGATTGCAGACGGTGCACACAATTTCACCGAGTCCGGGCCGGGCAAGGTATTACAGGGATTGATTCTAAAGATCGATAAAACGGTAAAAACCGATTCTATACAATAGCGGGATTTTTATTCCAAACTTTGTGAAGTAGCAGCACAAAATCTTTGTGTAAAAGCAACTGGCAGAGATCTCCGGCATGTCCGGAAAAATTTTCTTGCTTAAAAGAGGCTTAATTCGTTGTTGGAATTTAGGGAAAGCATAAATTCACTCCCTAAATTTTACACATATGAAGAGAATTTTAATGAAAGCGATGGCTTTTGCCTTCCTGCTGTTTTCTGCCGCCGGATTTTCACAGAGAATCTGCGGTACAACCGCTTACAACGAAGCGTTAATGGCTTCAAATCCTGCTTATGCTGCAATGCAGGCAAACATTGAAAAATCTACCGGTGATTTTATTAAAAGAGGTGGCGCAAGGAGCCTTCAGTTTAATAATGCCGGTACGCCTGTTTATACCATCCCGGTGGTGGTGCATGTCGTTTACAATAAGAAAAAGCAAAACATCAGTGATGCGCAAATCCAAAGTCAGATAGACGTATTAAACCGCGATTTCCAGTTCTCAAATCTCGATAAGGATCTCGTTCCGGATGCTTTCAAAGGATTGAGGGCAGATTTTCAACTCCAGTTCTGCCTCGCCAAATTAGATCCAAACAATAAGCCTACGAAAGGAATTGTGAGGAAAAAAACTTCGAAAACTGCCTTCTCAACAAATGATGACGTAAAATTCTCGAGTAAAGGTGGCGACGATGCGTGGCCCGCTGCGGATTACCTCAATATATGGGTTTGTAATATTAGTGGCGGCGTACTCGGCTATGCCACTTTTCCCGGTGGTCCCGCAAATAAAGACGGCGTTGTGATTCTTTATTCTTCCTTCGGCGATATGGGAAGCGTAAAGGCGCCGTACAACAAAGGACGCACCGCTACCCACGAGATTGGGCATTGGATGAATCTTCGCCATATTTGGGGAGATAAAAGATGCGGAACTGATTTCGTTGACGATACCCCAACTGCTCAAAAAGCCAATTACGGATGTCCTTCATTTCCCCATCCGAGCTGCGGAAATACCACTACCGGCGATATGTTTATGAACTATATGGACTATGTGGATGATGCTTGCATGCAAATGTTTTCCTTGGGGCAGAAAGATCGCTCCTATGCACTTTTCCAACCCGGTGGCGCCCGTTATTCAGTTGTAAATTCCGGAAAATGTGGAAACGCATTTGTTGCTTCAAAAGAAGCGAATAATGCGAAAGCCGCTTCATCACTTGAAAACGCGGTGAAGTTTTATCCACAGCCGGCACAATCCTTTGTAAACATCCAGTTGAATAATCAATGGAAAGGTAATGTTTCCGTAATGGTTGTAAACAGCGTTGGCTCCGTGGTTGCGGTGAAACAATTCAATGCCGAAGCCAAAACTTTCCGGTTAGACGTAAACAGTCTAAAGTCCGGAATTTATTATGTAAGGCTGAAAAGCAGCAATAACGAAACGATCCAGCAAAAAATCGTTGTTCAACATTAGAATTTTTCTTCAACAGATAGTAAAAGGCTTCCGTTAAAATGGGAGCCTTTTCTTTTTTATTCCCGAATTGGAAAATTGTTCAAAAAGCTAAAGTATAGTTTTGTCAAAACCAGCAAAATGGGAAATAACTCGATCGATGCAACACAGGGTCATTGGTTGCTTTCAAAGATGGGCAAACGCGTTTTAAGGCCGGGAGGAAGAGAACTAACACTGCAGATGGTTGAAGCTTTGAAGATCACACGCGGCAATTCAGTTGTTGAATTTGCTCCGGGACTCGGATTTACCGCCCGGAAAATCATGGAAAAACATCCGGATTCCTATACCGGCATTGAGTTGAACCGTGAAGCGGCAGAACGATTATCCGGAAAGTTTAAGGCTTCAAATTTCCGTTTTATAAATGCAGCGGCGGGAGATGTTCCACTTCCAAACCAAATATCCGATAAAGTTTTTGGAGAAGCAATGCTTACGATGCAGCCGGATCACCGGAAACGGGAAATCATATCCGAAGCTTTCCGGTTGCTGAAACCCGGCGGACTCTATGGAATACATGAACTGGCACTTCATCCGGAAACAATTGATCAGCAATTAAAATCCACAATAAAAAAAGCGCTGGCTCAAACTGTGAAGATCAATGCCCGACCGCTAACTGCTGGAGAATGGAAGAACATTTTAGTGGAGGAAGGATTTGAGATTCAAACCGTGCTAACAGGAAAAATGTTGCTGTTGGAACCGAAACGGATCCTGCAGGATGAAGGAGTTTTCAGGACAATAAAGATCGGGTTTAATTTTCTCAAGCATAAAGATCTGGGAGCGCGACTGCTGAAAATGCGGAAGGTTTTCAGGGATTATGGCAACCATTTAAAGGCAATTGTAATCATCGCACAAAAACCTACGTCAGCACCTTTGATTTGTTGATCTTGTAGTAACTCAACATGATAAATATTACCGTCAGGATGGTTCGAAAAGTCATCGCCATCAGCGTTTTGTTTTCGTAGGCTTCTCCATTTTGTATGTAAATATATAATGCCATGAAGGTGAACAACAAGATGATCAGTGCAACGGTAAGCGGTTTGATCGTCCAGCTTCTTGCTTTGTAAAATCCAGCCGCAGCAATGACATATAAAAATCCGCAGATGAAATTTGCCCACACAACAAATAAAACATAATTGCCTTCTTTTGCTCTGATATTGAAAAGATCAAAAATTACGGATCCTCCCATAAAGATGGTAAGCAGTCCAAACAGCATCAGGATAATTGCTCCTATAGGATGGAAATAATTTTTCATTTTCTTCTAAGATATATTAAATTTAAATGTTTTTTAGCTGGCACTTTATTTTAGCACATCAATATTAAGAAATTGTTACCAAGGCTGATGGTGGACGATTGGATGGAAAAACCAGAGTATTTTTGAAAAATTTTGATTATGGCTTTCAACTTGATGAAATTTTTTACTCCAAAGGACAAAGTTTTTTATTCTTTATTTGAAGAGGTAGCCGAAACGGTGAGTAAGATGGGAACGGTACTGAAGGCGGTAGTAAATGAACCTGATTTTGACAAGCGAAGTGCACTCATCTCGCAACTTGAATCACTCGAACATAAGAACGACGATCTCACGCACAAGGTGTTTACAGAACTGGGCGTTAATTTTATTACGCCTTTTGACCGCGAAGATATTCATCATCTCGCCAGTGCGCTCGACGATATAGCCGACTACATCTATGCGGCTGCAAAAAAGATAAATTTCTACAGGGTAAATCCCAATGACGCCGGTATAAAAAAGATGGCAGAATTAATTGAAGAAAGTTCTCATCAGATAAAGTACAGTGTAATGGAATTGCGCAACATGCGCAATATGCGTAAAGTAACCGACGCGTTGGTTAAAGTAAACAGCATCGAAAACCAGGCCGATGATATATATGATCTCAGTATTGATCATCTATTTGAAACCGAATCAGATGTAAAAGAAGTTATCAAAAAGAAAGAGATCTATCAGGCAATGGAAACTGCCACCGACATGTGCGAAGACGCGGCAAATGTGATCGAATCGATCATCATCAAATATGCCTAAGAAGAAATTTTATTGAACGTTCAGGCTTAACTTAAGGATATTATGTTTGCATTACTGGCTGTAATAATTGTTCTTGCTATCTTGTTTGATTATATCAATGGTTTTCATGATGCGGCAAATTCAATTGCTACAATCGTTTCAACAAAGGTTCTAACCCCGGTTCAGGCAGTTATCTGGGCAGCGGTTTTTAATTTTGCTGCCTTTTTTATTTTCAAAGACCATGGCGTAGCAAATACGATTGCGAAAACGGTGAAGGAAGGAGTATCGGCTTCGGGCGAACAATATATTACCCTTCCCGTGATTTTTGCAGGAATTATTGCCGCCATCGCCTGGAATTTACTAACCTGGTGGTTTGGAATTCCTTCAAGTTCATCCCATACATTGATTGGCGGATTTGCAGGTGCCGCCATTGCACATACCGGATTTTCCTCTATCAATTCAGGTCCGATCATCTATATTGTCATCTTTATTTTTCTGGCTCCGTTGATCGGGATGTTGTTTGCATTCATCATTTCGCTCTGGTTTCTGAATTCCTTCAGAAAGAGTATCGCGCCAAAGATTATTTCGCTTTTGATAATCGGGCTGGTTGTCTGGTTTTTGAGTGTTATGTTGAAAACCGATCCTGCACAACTTAAATCCCACTACGAAAGCTACTACATGAAGGTGATATTCGACAGCCAGAATTTTAAGTGGCTGCTGCTCGGATTCATTGTTGTAGTAATGAGTCTGTTTACGCTTTTTCTCAATCTTTTGAACTATGAGCAGGCAGAGCGCTGGTTTAAAAAAATGCAGTTGGTCTCCTCTGCAGCTTTCAGTATCGGACATGGCGGAAACGATGCGCAAAAAGTGATGGGAATCATTATGGCAGCGCTGGTTGCATATGATCCCCTGCGTTTTCAGCTCGAAAATATGGAATGGTGGGTTCCCATTTCCTGTTATACAGCGATTGCATTGGGAACCTTAAGCGGCGGCTCAAAGATCATCAAGACAATGGGAACGAAGATAACCAAGGTAACGCCTTTTGAAGGTGTGGCCGCTGAAACGGCCGGTGCCTTAACGCTTTTCATTACCGAATTTCTCCGTATTCCTGTTAGTACCACCCACACTATTACCGGAGCTATTATTGGCGTAGGCGCTACAAAAAGGCTTTCGGCCGTACGATGGGGTGTAACCGTAAA
>JAFAEW010000036.1 GCA_023423835.1 Bacteroidota bacterium
GCGTAATGCCGGGAATATCCCGCTCAAGTTCCTTGAATCGTTTTTTTCCAAAAAATAATGATCCGATAACCGGAAGCTTCCACTTTCCGCTGATTACCTCAAGGGTGTCATTTAAGGCGAGTATATAGGAAGAAGAACACATTTTCACCTGTTCCAAACGCGAAGTCCTGCTCATTTTTGATTTTATTTAAGATGGGTTTGACAAAAACATGATATACAAAAGTATAGTAGTTACGAAAGTATAGCAAATATATCGTAATTTTGCATTCACTCAAGATAATCAGTATGGAAAATAAAATGAAAGTGGAGATCTGGAGCGACATCGTCTGTCCTTTTTGCTATATTGGAAAACGCAAATTCGAGGCGGCCATGAAGGATTTTCCAAACCGGGAAAATATTACGATCGAATGGAAAAGCTACCAGCTTTCACCCGACATGAAAACCGATCCAACAAAAAACATTCACCAACATTTGGCAGAGCATAAAGGAATAAGTGTGGATGAAGCAAAATCTATGAACAACTACGTTTCTGACATGGCCAAACAGGTAGGATTAACCTACAATTTCGATCATACGATACCCGCGAATACCAAAAAGGCACATCAGTTTCTGCATTTCGCCAAAAATCATGATAAGCAAAATGAAGCCGGTGAGCTTTTGTTCAACGCTTATTTTACCGGGGGAAAAAACATCGATGACATCAATGAACTGCTGGCGCTGTCGGCACAGCTTTCCCTGAATCAGGAGGATCTGAAACGGGCATTGGAAAAGAATGAGTTTGAAACAGCGGTGGAAGAAGATATTTATGAGGCCTTTCAGATAGGCGTAAAAGGCGTCCCGTTTTTTGTATTCAACCGGAAATATGCCATCTCCGGTGCGCAGGACAAGTCCGTCTTCGCTCAAACTATCGAAACGGCCTTTAATGAATGGAAGGGCGAAAACCAATCAGAATTGAAAGTTCTGGAAGGAGAAACCTGCGATATCAACGGCCATTGCAATTAATTTTCCGGAAATACTCCCGACTTTGCATCTCGTAAATTTTTTATTAGTATATCACGCCAAACAAGCATTATGAAAAAAACAAGCATTGTACTTTCAGCATTTTTCGTTTTAACAGCTTTCACCATTGCCGGCACCGTCTGGAAAAGTGACAAACCACATTCACAGCTTACCTTTACCATTACCCATATGGGCATTGCAGATGTAAGTGGAACATTTAACGATTTCGACGTGACCATTAATTCCTCAAAACCGGATTTCAGTGACGCTGTTTTTGAATTGAAAGCAAAAACGAACTCCATTAATACAAGAGTTGAAATGAGAGATAATCACCTTAAAAGCGCCGATTTTTTTGAGGTGGAAAAATATCCTGAAATTCATTTTAAAAGCAACGCCATTACTGCAACAACAAAAAATAATTACAAACTTTCAGGTGACCTGACAATGCACGGCATTACAAAACCGGTAACGATGGATCTTGAATACAGGGGAACGGTTGAAGATGCGGCAAAGAATAAAAAAACCGCAGGATTCAGACTTACAGGAGTTTTAAAACGTTCTGATTTTAATATAGGACCTAAGTTTCCTGAACCTGCATTGAGCGATGAAGTACGTATAAAGGCCGACGGAGAATTTGCCCCGCAACAATAATTTTTTATTTAATTTTGATGTCCGGCTGAATGGAGAAATTCTATCAGGCCGGGCATCGTTTTTTTACAGGGCATTGGATAACCATTTTCTCTTTCAATCAACTTAAAACATTATGGAACCCAAAATTGGAATCAGCGACGAAAATCTTGAAAAAGGATCGCAGATGCTTAACGCCTTCCTTGCTGATGAAACCGTTTTATACATTAAAACCAGAAATGCGCATTGGAATGTTGAAGGTCCTGACTTTCATGCAATGCACCTTTTTTTTGAAGATCAATATAAGCAGCTCGCCGAAATCATTGATGAAGTTGCCGAAAGGATCAGAACGCTCGGACATTATGCGGTTGCGACGATGAAAGAATATTTGCAGCTAACACATCTCACAGAGGCCGAACGGCAGGAGAACGATAGCCGCGGCTTCATCAGGGAATTGTTGGAAGATCATGAAAGCATCATCATTCATATGCGCGAAGCACTCGAAAAACTGGAGCATGAATGGAAGGATGAAGGCACCACCGATTTTGTTACCGGATTAATGGAAACACATTCAAAGATGGCATGGATGCTTAGAGCGCATCTGAAATAAGTGAGCGCCTGATCCATTACTTTTTCAAAACTCTCCAGCCATTGCCGGTGAAATTTAATTGCAGCAGGTTTGAAACCTCACTTTCATTATTTTCCCTATCAACCATTGCAATGGCAACAAAACATTCCTTCCAGCCTTTTGGAATGTCCTTTTCAGGAATAAAGATCGTAAAATTTTTGGATGGATCTACCGCAACAACCTTATAGGGCTGCGCAGAAATAGAATTAGGATCGTTGGATAAATAAATTACAAAGCTTTTCAGCAGTTCGTTCTCAGATTTCGCGCTTGCCTGACCAAATAGCCTGAATCCTTTATCATATCCTTCCATTGCTTCAGATAGATCTGTTAGCACCGGTGTCTGCGGTTTAAACGTATCAATCCAGGGCATGGGAGGAACGAGGGCGGGCCGGGAGTAATAGTTGTTTCTGAGGCTGTCTTTCCATCCCATCGGATTTTTCAGAAGATCTTTGCAACTGAAATAAATGCTTCCCTGTACATTCTTATTTTCCCGCAGGTATTTTATCTGATTGGGAATTTCATCGGGACGCCGCCAGGCAGCGGTCGGACTTTCAAAATAGCGGTAGATGCCATGCCCGATATATAAGTGCTTTCCATAACTGTTTTGACTCCACCAGCTCAGCAACTCATTGTAATCACATAAACGGTGACCGATTTCCCAATACAACTGAGGAGCTACATAGTCGATCCAATCCTTTTGCAGCCACAATAAGATATCCGCATAGAGGTCGTCGTAATTGGTTACGCCGGCCTGTGTATAACTTCCTCTCGGATCTTTGCTGCTGTTGCGCCAGACACCAAACGGACTGATTCCAAACTTTATCAGCGGCCTGTAATCAACAATTACATCGTGAATTTTTTTAATGATACTGTCACAATTGCCTCTCCTCCATTCGTCTTTCGACCTCCCTTTTCCATATTTCAAATAGGCAGATTGATCGGGAAATTCCCTGCCGGCGATTTTATAAGGATAGAAATAATCGTCCATATGAATTGCATCCACATCATACCGCAGAATAATATCCTTCACTATGCCTGTTACATAATCCATTACCTCAGGAAGGCCGGGATTGAAATACTTTTTATTGCCGTAAGTCAAAAACCATTCAGGTTTTTTTCTGGTGATATGATCGGCAGCAATTTTTGACCGTTGAACATCAAAGACCGCACGGTATGGATTCAACCAGGCATGAAACTCCATACTTCGCTTATGCGCCTCTTCAATCATGAATTGTAAAGGATCGTAATAGGGATAGGGAGCCAAACCCTGATTGCCGGTCAAATATTCACTCCAGGGCTCAAGATCGGAAGGATAAAAAGCATCAGCCGAGGGACGAATCTGCACGATCACAGCATTGATGTTAAGCCGCTCGAGGCTGTCTAACATCCTAATGTATTCACCCTTTTGCTGAAAGGAAGTTAGGGCCGGTTTTGAAGGCCAATCGATATTCAAAACGGTGGCAATCCAAACCGCACGAAATTCATACTTCGGAGAATATTGCGCCCTCAAAACGGAAGCGAAAATAAAAAGGCAGGAAAACACAATGAAGCTCTTCTTCATCTGACGAAGATAAGCGGCAGGAAGAGCCTGAAAAATTATTGCTCCTATTCTATAAATCCTTTAACAATATAAAGGCGCTCAGACATCAAAAATATCAGGAAAGCACAGGAGACTGGCAACGATCAATTAGCAATCGCTTCCATCTCCTTTCTTACAAAATCCATTAATGATCTTATATGGTCTGCGGAAAGGTCAAATTTCAATCCTGCGGTTTTATACAGTTCAGGCAATGTTTTGGTTGAGCCGAGACTTAAAGCATTGATGTAATTTTCAATGGCAGCGTTCTTATCTTCTTTGAATTGCTTCCATAACCCGATCGCACCTAACTGTGCTATTCCATATTCGATGTAATAAAAGGGCACTTCAAACAAATGCAATTGTTTTTGCCATCCGATCTTCCGGTATTCATCCAGACCGGCGGTATCTACCACTTTTGTAGAGAATTCGTTTAAAATTTCCATCCATTTTTCGGTCCTTTCTTCGGCTGAATGCTGCGGGTTTTCATAGATCCAGTGTTGAAATTTGTCGATGGTTGCGATCCAGGGAAAAATCGTAATTACGCGTTCAAGCTGATGCAACTTCGCTCTTCTTAATTCCTCCTTGTCTTTAAAGAAAGTACCCCAGTAGTCCATCGTGAAAAGTTCCATTGCCATACTTGCAACTTCTGCAATTTCCATCGGATATTCCTTAAAAGCATTCAACTTCAGTTCATGCGAAAGAAAAGAATGAACCGCATGCCCACCTTCATGAACCATTGTTGTAACATCAGACATCTGACCGGCGGCATTCATGAAAATAAACGGCGCTCCGCTTTCTGCTAACGGACAATTATAGCCTCCGGGAGCTTTTCCCTTGCGGCTTTCGAGATCAAAATGATTCATTTCCTGCATCTTCCGCAGGCAATCGGCAAAGAAAGGATTTACTTCCTCAAAACAGGCGATCGCCTTCTGCAGCAGTTCTTCGCCTGTGGAGAACGGATGCAGCGGTTCTACCGAATCCGGTTCAGCTTCGAGATCCCAGGGGCGGAGGTTTTCAACCCCAAGGCTTTCTTTTTTTTGCTGATAAATCGATTCAACCAATGGAAGTACTTCGTCTCTTACGGCCTCATGAAATTTGAAACAGTCTTCCCTGGTATAATCGAATCGGCCAAGCTCAACAAATTTATAGTCGCCATAATTTTTGAAACCCGCATTTTTGGCCACAAGATCTCTTTTTTCAACCAACTGCGAAAACAGCGTGTTCAGCTCGTTTTTATCCTGCAGTCTTCTGTTTTGGATCTTGCGATACACTTCCTCTCTCAATTTCCGGTCTTTGGATTCGAGGAATTTGGCCGCCTGTTGAAGGGTGTATTCCTGTCCGTTCACTTCCACCGACATTTTACCTGCAATGGCACCATATTGTTGCTGCATCACGCTCAACTCGGATTGCAGGGGAATATTTTCTTCCCTGAAAAGGTCGATATTTTTCTTAACGCTCCTGATGTAGGTAAAGAAAAGGTTCTGATCAAGGTCTTTGAGAAAAGGAGATTCAACAAGCTTCCGGTTTAACTGATCTGCGTAGGGCTGCAATTTCGGCTGAATTTCCATACAGAAATAGGTAAATGCCTGTTCGAATGCCTTATCGGTTGTATCGCATGTCATCCGGATCTGACGCCAGCAGGCATCTTCGCTCACAACGGCTTCCAGTTCACTCACATTTTCCAACCATCGTTCCAGATCCTGCTTTGAATCGATTTTTCTGTCAACGAGATCCTGGAAATAGGGTTGAAGTGAATTCCAATCCGTTAATTCAAACTCAGCAGGCAAAAAATGCCTTTCCAGTTTTTTGATATTTGCATTTGCGATCATTCGTACTCCTCTCTTTTAATAATATTTCTTCGGAAAAAGTCCCGGCCAATAGCCTATTCTGCCTCGGGCTGATCTTCCGCTTCCCTTGCATTTTCGCTTTCAGTTTCTTCCTCCGAAAGATCCGGAATTTCAACCTCGCTTTTTTCGAGTATCTGAAACCATTTTACCATCTTTTTCATGTCGCTGGCATAAACCCGTTCAAAGTCCAATTCCGGGAAAACCTGTTCGAAATAAGTTTTGATGGCTTTTGGATCCTTTTCAGACGGAAGTGGCGCATCACTTTTTTTCATGGCGTGAAATACTTCTGACAAATTCGTATTCTGTCTTTCCGTATAAACTTCTATGCTCTCAAGGTGCGAAAAGCTATGTTGTCTTGTAGGAACGAATTTCGTGCTGTTATCATCAAGAGAACGAACGATTGCACCATCTTTTTTATTCGATACCAATTCATAAAGTCCGCCCAGGCCGGTAACACTTATCAAACTACTATACTGCATTACTACTTTTTTTAAAGGTTGCAAAAATAAAGAAAAAGATAAAGAACTGCTCCTTTGCAAAGTTTAATCTCATTGAAGGAGCAGTTTAAAATTTATGTGATAAGGAGAAAAATTGATTAAACGAGCATGCTTAAGGGCTCTTCCAGCAAACCTTTCAGCGTTTGCAAAAATGCCGCTCCGGTTGCACCGTCCACTACCCGGTGATCGCAGCTTAAGGTTACCTTCATCACTTTTCCGGGAACGATGACGCCATTTTTTACCACCGGCACATCTGCAATTCCGCCTACAGCCAATATACACGCATCTGGTGTATTGATGATGGCCGTAAATTCGTCAATTCCAAACATTCCGAGATTCGAAATGGTAAATGTGTTTCCTTCCCAGTCTGAAGGCTGTAATTTTTTGTCTTTTGCTTTTTGTGCGAAGGTCTTAACTTCTGAAGCTATCTGGCTGAGCGACTTCTGATCGGCATTTCGCACTACCGGCACCAGCAATCCTTCTTCAACCGCTACGGCAACGCCGATATTAATCTGATGGTTCCTTCTGATGGTATCGCCCTGCCAGCTGCTGTTCACTTTTGGATGCTGTCTCAAAGCCGTAGCAACTGCCTTCAATACCAGATCATTAAAACTCAACTTCACTTTGCTGATCTGATTCATTTTTTCCCTTGCCGCTACAGCAGCTTCCATATCAATTTTGACCGTGAGATAAAAATGAGGAGCAGAGAATTTACTTTCAGACAACCTTCTTGCAATCGTTTTCCGCATTTGTGATACGGGAATGTCTTCATAAGTGTTGTCGCCGGCCGGTTGCGGTTGCGCTGCCGCCTTTGGCTGCGCAGTCTCTTCCTGAGGAGCGATCTGTTTCTCTGCCGGCTTTGCAACAGGTTTGCCTTCCGCCAGGTATTTTTCAATATCTGATTTTACAATCCGTCCGTTTTCGGCAGTACCTTTTACATATCTGAGATCAATATCATTATCCTCGGCAAGTTTTCTTGCAAGCGGCGAAGCAAATATCCTTTCTCCGGTATTTACCGGTTGCGGTTGTTCTTCAACCTGCTGCCCGGTCGGTTTTGCCGATTCCTTTGCCTTTTCCACTTCCGCGTTTGGCGGTGCTACATTTCCTTCTGCCTTTTCTGTGTCAGCCTCTGTTTTCGGACTGGCATCAACCGGCGATTGCGGCTGTCCTTTCAAACTGTTCACAATGGCATCAACATCTGTAGTCTTTTCATCGCCGATGATACAAAGCAGCTCATTCACCTTCACTTTATCGCCCGCTTTTCCTCCCTGATAGAGCAGCGTTCCTTCTTTGTAACTTTCGAGCTCCATCGTGGCTTTATCCGTTTCAATTTCTGCCAGCACATCGCCTTTCTTCACCTGGTCACCAACTTTTTTCTGCCAGCTTGCAATCACCCCTTCTGTCATAGTATCACTCAGGCGAGGCATTAAAACCACCTCTTCAGCTTTTGAGAAATCTACCTGCGGTTTGGAAGCCTTGTTTTCTGCTTTCGGTGCTTCCTGCCTTTCAGCCTTTGGCGCTTCTTCTTTGGCTGGCTCCGGTTTAGTTGGTTCAGCCAGCTTTTTTTCCTCACCCTTTCCGTGAGAAGCTACAAGATTGCTTACGTCTTCACCCGGGTTTCCGACAATGGCAAGTAATTCATTCACCTGAATTTTGGCGCCCTTTTCACCTCCCAAATATAAAATTGTTCCGTTTTGATAACTTTCGAGTTCCATAGTGGCCTTATCCGTTTCAATATCTGCCAGCAAATCGCCTTTCTTTACCGCATCGCCCACCTTTTTATGCCATTCGGCAATAACACCTTCCGTCATAGTATCACTCAATCGAGGCATTAAAATCACTTCCGCCATTGAATATCATTTTATTTTTATGCTATAATTATTATGTGCCCGGCTCCGGTACATGTGGCATCTTCGTTGCGTCGCACACTTGTACTGCAGAATATAGATCGGCAAATAAAGCCGTGAAATTACACCAAATTACTGAATTCTTATTTTGGAAGGAAAGATTTGACCGGAAATCAAAAAGCTTTACGCATTACACCAATCTTCCTTGCTTTCACACACTAAAAAAAGCAACGCAAAGAATGCAATAACGGCAAAAAAGTATATTCGAATACGAAGCTCAGTAGTCGATCTCGAGTCTTAATCTTTCTTTCAATTCCCTGATGAAGGGGTTTTTTGCCGCCATTAGTTCATATCGCTGTCGGCTGTTCAATGAAACGGGATCAGTTGAACGATCATCCTTACTTTCTTCCACTTCTACTCTAAAAGTTATACTGCGGTTTTTAAATGCTTCCTGGATGGCATAAGTAAGAATTGTTTTTTCGTTTTCAATAAAGCGAAGTTGTAGGTTGTTGTTGACCGTAAGCGAAAAATAGTTTGGAGTTTCAATTGCAATCTTTGCTCCACGCAGTGCCTGAGCCGATGTGTGTTTAAACTGTTCTTCCAGTTTTCCGGCGTGATTGTCCAGCAACTCTCTCAATTTTTCTTCCGCTATGTCTTCTGCTTCCTCAATTTCCTCAATAACATAATTCTGCCCGTACTTTTTTCGGAGTCCGTCTAACAGCCCGTTGCGACTGCGTTTCCCGCCCTCTGGCGCTGCCGGTATTTTACCCTCGGATTTTGGGGTCAAACCCGATTCAGAAGCCGGAGAACCGGGGGTTTTCTCCCTTACCAGCGGCGGTTTTTCGCTCGGTTCCGCAGCATCAGGCTCTGTTTGAATGTACAGTTTCGGCGTTTTTTCCCGCTCTTTCATCTGAAAGGGCTCTATTCTGCTCGTCTTGAAAGCTACCGGCTGTTCAAGCCGTTTTTTTTTAACCACCTCCCCTTTTTCTGAGGAGAATGCGATGGCCTGCTGCAGAAAATTCAGCTTGATCAGGGCCATTTCTACATGCAGCCGTTTGTTTCTTGCCATCCTGTAATTTACTTCGGTCTCATTAAGGATATTCAGTGCCGAAACCAGGAACGAGATATCAATTTTTCCGGCCACTTCAAGATAACGGGCCTGCATTCCTTCCAACACGTCGAGCAATGCCGCTGCCTTAGGATCTTTTGCCACCAGCAGATTTCTTAAGAATTCCGCAAATCCGTTTAAAAAGATATCGCCTTCAAATCCTTTTTGAATAATGGAATCGTACAGCAACATGGCTGCGGCAAGGTCTTCATTTTTCAAAAATTCCAGCATCTGGAAGAAGCTGTCCTCATCCAGAATATTCAGGTGCTCGATTGTGTTTTTATAGCTTACTTCCCCGCCGGTAAAACTCACGATCTTATCGAGAATGCTTAAAGAATCACGCATACATCCTTCACTTTTCTGGGCGATCAGTTGCAACGCAGCCTTTTCCGCTTTTACCGATTCCTTTTCAGCAATTTCCTGCAGGTGTTCTACCGTGTCTTTGCCCGTAATCCTTTTAAAATCGAAGATCTGGCAACGGGATAGTATGGTTGGAAGGATTTTATGTTTTTCTGTGGTTGCCAAAATAAATATCGCATAAGAGGGCGGCTCTTCCAATGTCTTCAGAAATGCATTGAAAGCGGCGGAAGAAAGCATGTGCACCTCATCGACAATGTAAACTTTATATTTTCCGGCCTGCGGCGCAAAACGTACTTGTTCTACCAATGATCTGATGTCGTCAACGGAATTGTTACTGGCCGCATCCAGCTCGTGAATGTTGAGTGAAGTTCCCGAGTTAAAACTTCTGCACGAAGTACACTCATTGCATGCCTCACCATTTGGCTGGATATTTTCGCAATTGATCGTCTTTGCTAAAATCCGGGCGCAGGTCGTCTTTCCAACGCCTCGGGGACCGCAAAAGAGAAAGGCGTGCGCCAACTGATTGTTTTTAATCGCATTTTTTAAAGTGGTTGTAATATGGGATTGGCCAACCACCGTACTGAAAGTTTGCGGACGATATTTTCTGGCTGAAACAATAAATTTTTCCATGAATATGCAAGATAAGGATTCAGAAAGGTGTACGGAAGCCTTGAATTAAATGCGGGCTCAATTTTAGTGAAATTTAAAATCTTTTAAGAAATCAATTCCCAATCCTACCAGAAATAGTCTGAAAATAGAGGGTCTGTCAAACACAAAAAAGACAAAACTCACCATCTTAGATTTTATGGGTATGACAAAAGCATCCGTCACAACCACGGGTAGCACCTATAACTGGAACATCAGCAACCTGAAAGCCGGCAATTATCTGCTTCGGATAGAAACAGCCGGAAGCCCGGTAATAGCCAAAAAGTTTGTGAAGGAATAGGTATGGGGAAAGCGGGCTATCCTGCCTGTTGGAAAAAGCTAAAATCAACCATCACAGCAGTACCGGATGCCTTTCAAACGGTATCGCCGGATCCAGAATATAACGGTAGGTAACCATCCGCCGGCTTTGGGAGGCGCCCAAAGCCTTATAAATATTGATCATTTTAGGATTCCACTCTCCCGCCCAGCCCATTTCATACTGATCGTACCAGCCTTTGTTTTGCAACATCAGCGCTGCTTCATAAATCATGAAGGAATCGATTCCCAAAGATTGGAATTTCGGGACCACGCCAAACGCAATACCGGTAAACTTGCGACAGGTTCCCTGTTTCTTCATCAATAGCAATCTGAGTTTTTGCAATAATCCAAATTTGCCATTGAAATGTTTGAAATATTCATTCAAATCAGGAATATTGATCCACATGGCTATGGGTTCGTCTTTGTAATACGCAAACCAGATTATCCGCTCATCAATCACAGGCTTCATTTTGTTGAACAGCTTTATTGCCTGTTCGTCCGTGATTGATTTGGCTTCACCGTGTTGCGCCCAGGCAGCGTTATAAACCCTTGCAAATTCTATCGCATGCTTTTCAATGTTTTCCTTGCTGATATGCCTTGCGCTATAATCGGGTTTTGACTTAAATCTTGCGTGCCGTTCCGGAAACCTCGCCGGCACCGGGTCATTTACGCCCATTGCGTAATAATATTGGTTGTAATAATTTTTGAATCCGTATTCTTTAAAAAAATTTTTATAATAAGGCGGATGATATGCCATGCCATAAATTGGCGGCGCTTCATATCCTTCTTCCAGTAAACCCCACCATTTGTCGCGATCGCCAAAATTTATGGGCCCGTCCATTGCCTGCATGCCCTTAGATTTCAACCATTCTGCCGCTTTATCAAATAACCGGTTTGCCGCCTGCTGATCGTCGATACAATCAAAATATCCTATTCCACCCACCGGAAATTCCGTGCCTTTGTTCTTATATTTTGAATTGGTAAAAGCGGCAATCCTTCCGATGGTTTTACCATTTGACTTCAATATCCATCTTTTCGCTTCACCATATTTAAAGCTCTTGTTCTTTGCCGGATCAAACACTTCCCTGATCTCATTATCCAACGGACGGATATAATTAGGATTTGACTGATGAATCCGTACATTCAGGTCAATAAACTCTTTTTCCAGAGCTGCATTCGTTACCTCAACTATTTCCATAAACCCTTATCGTGTTTTTGCGAATGTAATGATAGAAAAGATAATAGTGACAGTGAGTTAGAAATAGAAATTTTATCTTTGACACCGGATTGGATCATCCAACCGGATGCAGATCAATTCTTAAAACATATGAAGATGCAGTCAGAAAAAAAGAAAACGGTGGTATTAGGAGCATCTCCCAATCCCCAACGATACAGTTATCTGGCAGTAAGCCGCTTACGATCAAAAGATCATCCGGTAGCCGCCATTGGAAAACGAACCGGAGATATCGGCGATGTAGAGATTATGAAAGGACAACCGACGCTGAGAGATGTGGATACAGTAACCCTGTATTTGAATCAAAATAATCAGAAAGAATATTATGATTATATACTCGCTCTTCAGCCCCGTCGTATCATTTTTAATCCCGGAGCGGAAAATGCAGAACTCGCAAAACTGGCGGAAGATCATGGCATTGAACCAATAGAAGCCTGCACGCTTGTGATGCTGAGCACGGGGCAGTACTAAGGCGTGGGTTCGGAAGAATGAGATTAGAATGTCTGCACGAGGCCATTCTTCAACAGGGAATTTTACTTTTTCTGCCTTTAAAAGAACGGGGCTTTAGACCTGTTTTGTATTACTGCCTTGCTAACTGCTAATTTTTGAATACGACCTATCGACCTGACAAACTTTCTATTTACCTTTTTATAGCAACAATCGCCGTGGCTTCAAGCAACAAACAAAGAAGGATAAGAAGTTTCTTTTTATCCCTAAGCTAAAGCTGAGGCAATAGCAGAAAAAACTATTTACTCTTAATAATCTTCATCGATACCGAATGTTCCCCATCGTTTATCATCAAATGGTATTCACCAGAAGACTGCTTCGATAAATCATAATTTAAAACACTTCCGCTCTCAGCTTTTTTTAAAACAATCCTTCCCGACATATCGGTGATTGTTACCGTTGCTTTCTTAAGTGATTTAAACAACCTTACTGAAAAATATCCGGTAGTGGGATTGGGATATAATACATCTACCTGTATTACATCTGCTGTTGATGCCGTTGCCGATTCGATTTCTCCCGGCCCGGTAAAGTTGTTGCAGACGTATTGCCGATTGGTTCTGTTGCCGGCTGCATCATAGGTATAAACAATACCGCAGGTTCCGGGAGGCAGGCTTTGAGCTTGCAGGTTTTGATTATATAATGAACCAAAAACAAATAAGCTAATAAAAAACAATATCTTTTTCATGGTAAAATTTTTGGGTTAATAACTGCTGATATTACCGGTGGTCATATCTATTAAAGCGGCTTCAATTTTTATATCGGGACTGCCGTTTATTGACGTTCTGTAAATATGTGCATCATTAAATGGGTTATTATCTCCCTGCCGTTCGCCGATGTAGCGGCGCCAGAAAAACGCCTGATTTTTTCTTCGACGGAAATCTATGTACTTTGATAAGGTAAATCCTTGTCCTTCTTTCTCTATGGCATATAGCTGACCGTTTTGATAGCGGTATAACTCATTGTTTACACAGATTCCCCAGACCTGAGGCACCATGTTGGAAGTGCTGTCGTCATAAACCTGATAGATCTGCACTTCTTTTGTACCGGTATCTACCATTGTATAAAACTTGGCGATGGAAGGTGAATTATTTAAAAACTCCTGAAACGAAACAAAAACACCGGTAGGGTAAACACTATCTGTCAAAATTTTTAAATCGTCCGATGCCTCTGCCGCTTCCATTATGGCTGATTGAGTTGATGGTTTACTTTGCTTTACCTTACGAGTTGGTTTAACCGAATTATTGTATAAAGCAATAATGGCGGTGGTTACGCTCTCACCAAAATCTGTGGTTAATTCAGTGGCCGTAATGGTGGTATCAAACGTATTTAGCAGTTGATACTTCCCTTTTGAGCCGGCATAAACATCTGCCGTTAACTTAGTAAAGGAAACTGCACCCCTGGCAGAAGAATCTTTTCCTATCCTCAGTGTATTAATCACCCAAAGCAAATCCTTTCCTGCTGGTTGATAAGAATTTCCGAACTGCTCCGATATATAGTCCTGTACCCAACTTTGTATCCCCTGTGGTATTACGACATTCGTTCTTACATTTGGAAAAGTCGAAGGCAAAACGCCGATGAATGTTGAATCGGCAAGATTGCTAACAACCTGAATCGATGCAATGCTATCCTTGCTTGTGTCCAGTTTTTTAACCGGTAATTGAAGGCTGATCGTGCTGTTATCCTGCGCGAAGAGAAAGCCTGCGGTTAGGAGATAAAAGCTGAGAGTTAAAATGTATTTTTTCATAAATGAGTTTTTAGGATACCACCGATTCAAATTTTATAACATGATTTCATTTTCTCTCCTTTTTTAATCGTTCGCTGCCAAATCTACTTACTCCTACGCCTGTCGCTTGTATAGATTTAGTAGTTCATTAATTTATATAAAACAGCTACGATAAAAAGTATAAGTATGGGTGAAAAAGAGAGAAAAACATATCCTTTATATATTTTACCATTTCTATGAGGATATTTTTTTCTTATAATGTCCCATTTTTTATAATTAAAAATTAAAAAATAATTTAATAACAATGGTGGCATATAAAATAGTAGTATAGCGCCCAAGAATCTATTCACTGATTGCGAATTTGTGACAGCTAATTCAATATAAAATAAAGCAATCTTCTTGCTTAAGAGCTTTTGAAGAATTACACTTAAAACACCTAAGTTAATAGACATTGAAAGCGTTATAATACCCAGTGTATGTAATTTCCAGATTCCAATTGTGCGGATAGAAGAACGACTCCAATTGATCGCATCACTCCAAAGTGTATAGTAGTATTTCATCATTATCGTTCATTTATTGCATCATATATTAACGTACCTCCCCCATATAACAAGACGGCGACACCAATACCCCAACCTATAGGATTGGATAGCATAAATGCTGCTCCAATTCCAACTGCACCAACTCCAAAATCCAAAATATCTCTATTCTTTAAAACTTCTGAAGTTCCCCCATCCATAAATTGGTCATAAACTTTGGTTGCAGAATACCCTGTCGTAACAACAGCGCCTGCAACACCAAGCCCTTTGGAAAATTTCAGGTATTTAGCACCCGAAGCTCCATAAGTTCTAATCATACTGACGTTGTTTACTTTAGATATTTGCATTCCTCTGTTTAGTGCTGCTCCTCCTTCTAACATCAGATGCTTGGTTCCATTAGCAAGCGCAAAAGCACCTGCTGTATAATAAGCAGCATCCCAACCGCCATAAGATTGATCTCCTAGTATTAATCGTTTGGCGTCGTTACGGCTTAAAAACATAACGCCTCCAAAAAGGCCGTCTGAATCAAATGCATTATAGGTAACATTGAATCCCTGCTCTGTATGGACACCTCCGGCATTATAAGCATTTATATTATATCTTCCGGTATTTGACCATGCCTGCTGATAGTATCCCTGTACCATTCCTGCATTGACATATCCTCCATTGAAATTGTTTAATGCCTGACATGGTGAAGATGTCCAACCTAATCCTTGCCCCCAGCCATTAAACTGGTTCATATATGCGACACCGGCACCAAAAGCCTCACTCTGACTGCCGAAAGGATTAAATTGACCGCTTCCGTTGGAACTATAGTAACCTCCGTTATCACCAAAGCCTTTACCGCTTCCTGAAGCTTCCTCCTGGGATCTACGCATAAAATCATCCCACTGTTGTTGGGTAAGCATCCCGGTCGGATCAATGAATTTGAGAGGATTATTAAAACAATAAGTATATCGGTTGAAACTTTGAGAATAATAAGGTGATTGCACATAATTATCCGGGCTGATCATTCGTCCTGTTGCCGGATCATACATTCGGCCGTTCATGTTGATTAGGGCGAACTGCGGTAAATGTTCATGACCTGTAAAGCCGCGGTACAACCAGTCAGGAACGGTTGGTACACTTGTGTAAGTCCAGGTAGCCGGATTTCTGTTCCTTCCCCAGGCATCAAAGTTTTGCTGTGCAACGATGGTTCCTGCATTATTGGTAATGGCAAGGATGCTTCCCAGGTGGTCTGAGTAAACAAAATACGGAGTTATTGTTGCGCCTTCTTTTACAATTATTGCGCATAATCCGTTACCTGCGTTGATATAATGGATGTCTCTTGTAATGCCTCCTTTTTTCTGCCTTTCGAAAGCACCGAGGTAGTATTTCGTTTCAATTTCATTTGCTCCTTGGTTTAATACTCCCTTGATTCGTTGCTGATCCTGGCCGTAAGTATAAGACAGCACGTAACCGCTCTCAGAAAGGGTTGCCGCTTTTAAAAACGGAGTATAAGTAATATCCTGCTGGTTTTGAGAAATAACTCCCGGAGGAGTTTGACCACCGGCAATGCTTGTAATATAAGCGATGGCATTTATCTTATCCGTTTTATAGGTGTAGTTGCCAATATCTGATTTGCTCTTGATATTGCCTAAGGAGGCGCCGCCTATAGCGTCGTACGTCATGTTAAACTGTGTTACACCATCAACTTTGGCGCTGGTAAGACGGTTCAGATTATCGTAGGTAAAGGTTTCAGTGTGCCCTATAATGGCGTCGTTTCTTGAAAGCAGATTCCCGGTTTGACCGTCAAAGTTTAAATTCAAGTCCTGAACGGCGGCAGTAAAATAACGTGTAGGTGTGCCCTTTACCAAATCGTAAGTAATAGTTGAAGCCTTTCCATTACCATACGAGTAACGGGTATAAACACCCTTGCTGTTCATAGCAGTGGCGGTAAAAAGTGTAGTGGGTGTACCCGAGCCCATCGTAGTTTTGGTGAGTATCCCATTCTTATCGTACGTATCGTTTATAATTACACCTGATGGGTAGGTTGTTTTTATAAGATTACCATAACTGTCATAAGCCATTGTTTTAGTAAAAGTGAGGCCGTCAACAATCACAGATTCGCTTACCCGCCTTCCTAAATTGTCATACTCGTAACTGGTAACATCGCCGGCAAAACCAGTTATTTTAGTGATGTTATCGTTGCATTTTCCCGTTCCTAAATCCTTATAATATTCATAGGTGGTTGTTCCTACAGGCCCGGTTTGGGAAGTAACACGGCCGAAGGCATCGTAAACTAAAGTGGAAACGTTGCCTTTGGCATCGGTCTGCTTTGTTATCCTGCCAAGCGCGTCATATTCATATTTGATTGTACCTGCGTTTTTATCTGTTAGCGAAGTTTGCCTGCCATAAGCATCATAAACGCTTGATACAAGGGTAGCTCCTCCTATTTTTACTGATGTTTGATATCCCCAGCCAGCATAAGTAAAGTTTAATTGACCACCGTTATCATTTGTATAAAACACTCTTCCCGCTGCATTATAGGTTTTGCTGCTTGATTGTTCGGCACCATTAGTGGTTGTTACTTTATATAATCCACCCGGAAGAATTGCGTAAGACACGGAAACCGAACTGGTACTGGTGGACGAATTGGTTAACCGGCCATAATCATCGTAAGTATTGGTAGTAGTGATAGTAGGTTCACTTGCATATTTCGGTTCCGTTTGAGAAGCGATTTGTCCTTTATAGTTATATATAGTGGTAGCAGTAAGTATTTGACTGTTAAAGCCGGCAGTTTCTGATTTTGCTTTCCTCCCCAGAAGATCATAATAGACTTTATTATAAAGTCCTCCGTCTACCACTCTCTCGGAAACAGTTGAATATCTTGCTCCTCCCGCCGTCTCCCAACCTATTGTTTCCGTAATTGTATTCCCGTCTGGTAATGTCGTCTTAATTCGTCTTCCAAAACCGTCGTAGGTATAGCTAGTCTTGAGGCCATCAGAGGAAGAGGCAGTGGCCACAAGTCCAAAATAAAGATCGTAGGTGAATTTTTCGGTTTTCGTAGTACCGCTTCCGACAGTCTCTTTTTGCAATAAATACCGTCCTGAACCGTCGTAAGTATAATTTATTTCGGGAGTCAAGGTGTTGGGAGCGGAGATTACAACTTTTGTAATGTTACCGAAGTCGTCATAGGTATTTGTAGTTGTAGTTGCTATAGGTGTACCCAAAAAGTCGGTAGCTGTTAGCACATTCCCTTTCGTATCAAAAGTATAGGCCGTTGTTTTACTGTTACTTACGTTGAATGTTACATTGCTGCTGGTAACCGATTCAGGTACAGCGGGAACAGGAGTGCCGTGAATTCCAAAGACAGTGGTGGTTGTAGCTGTCTCCGTTGCGGAAAATAGCCCGCTTTGATTGATATAGCCTTTGCTGGTTACATTCTTGATCACATTGTTATATTTGTCGTACGTATTCGTGCTTTCGGTAACGGCGCCCGTTAATGCATTCTTATTTGTTCTTTTGGTAACACGGGAGATGTATCGTTTATCAAAATAATTAATAGGATTTACACGTGTAAATGTATCCGTTATGTTTACCTCTGACACAATCGTTCCTCCTATAGATGCCGTTTGGCGGGTGACGTGTGGCACTAACAAATTAGCATCAATATCAGAATAGGTAGTTTGTACAGAACCGGTATTATAGTTTGTTTCCACAAGTTCTTTAAATACTAAGCCGCGAGAGCTTAACATTGCATCCTTATAAGTATATGCGGTTGTTGTAATTCCACCAATTCCATCGGGTGAAGTGACGGTTGATAATGCGTACACCGGCCATTTTATCACCATATAGGGGTTCCCGTTTATCTGCTGCCCCGGAGGTGTATTTGGATCATCGTACTGATATGTAGAGGAGCGCTGGTAAAGCGACTCATCTTTGTCTATAAGACTGTAATTGTAGCTCGTCTGGTTACCTAAACCGTCAGTGCTTTTTACCATTAACCGGTCTTCTTTAAATGGTTTTGGGTAAATAAACCTACCGGATGTTCCGTTTAGACTGAACATGTCAGCCTTACTATCTCCATTAATATCAGCATAAATGGTTTGGGCATCGCGATGTTTATTAATGCTTTCAGGTCTGGAAAAGGTCTGGGTTGTAAAGACAGCCGTCGAGTTTTGCCAGCTTGCAGGCATTCCGTTGCTGTAGTAAATGATGTGAAGCGAGTGGAGACCGCCGCTTGCGTCGTCTAATGATTGCCATACATCGCTTTTCCCATCGCCATTCAAATCAGCAACCATGAGGTGATTGGCATCAATTCCTCCATCATCTCCGTCTAAAGTAGGTCTCCTTTCGAAAATAAATGGAAACGAGTTAAAGGACTTTCCAGTACTGTATAACAAGTTCCATGGGGCGGACGGCTCTTTCTCTGATGCACGCACTAACAAGTCAGTATTACCATCTCCATTAAAATCGCCGGGGAAAACTTTAGATACTTCTTTAATAACTGTCGTTGTATATAACGTACTTGCTGAATAGTTTAATGCGATAGAGGAGATCGACAGAACATAGCTTTGATTTGCCTTCTGTACAAGAATGTCCGTTTTCCCATCACCATCAAAATCCATTGGAACAACGTTTTTGGCACTTGCAACAGTAGTAGCATAATAAGGGTCGCTTTCTACACCACCGACACCAAAACGTGCAATTTCCTTATTGAAAATTCCTTTTTTCGGTGACGAAAAAAAAGCTTTGAACTGAGTGGTAGTGTTAAAACCTAATAACAGGATATAGTCTTGTACTCCGTCTCCATCAAAATCACCGGAAATAAAATTAGTGCCGCCATTATAAGAATAGACGTAGTTATAATTATTAGATCTCGGAAGTGATAAGTATTCCATTGTTTTATAGCTTTGCCCTGAGCTGTACAACCTTGAATAATTTATTGTAACTCCTTTAAACCGCATATAATTCCCTGAAACCTCCCAGTTGGCCATTATTACATCCTGCTTTCGTCTCCATCGTAATCAGAAGCTAGATTGTAATAATTCGAAGTCGCTTTTATTTGCGAAGTCGTTCCTTCTGGAAAATTGTATGTGTAAACCGAGGACATACCGGCGGATTCCCCGTAGTCGACGAAGTTCTCGTAAACGGAATATTGGCTATAATGAAGCAGATTATTGTTGTCATAATAAGAATACGCAGCAATAATATCTTGTCTCCCGTCCCCCGTAACGTCCCCGGAATACGTGCTGTTATAGTCAAATCCTGTGTAGGGCGAAGAGATATTTACATCTGACGCCGTCAAATTCGACCCATAAGAAAAAGTCAATGGATTTAAACTAGTGCCATTATATGCTGTTTCAGTAAATGACGACAGGAAATATTGGTTGTTTAGAACTGAGTAGGAGCAGGTGTAAGTTTTAATCGTCGTTCCAATATCATCAGAATGGATCACTTTAATTGTATTTAACAAAAACGGAGTGATTACCGATGCTCCTGAAATATAGCTTACCTGATTTTGCCAGGTAGGGTTAACGGTATATGCAAACTGAATTTTATCCTGCGGTGTAACTCCTTTTGCCGTATTGCCTGTATAGGATATTTCTGTCAACGCAAAATTCCGATCGGTATTGTTCACGGCATATTTAAAGTCCTGATAATTGCCATTAATGTCTGTTATTCGGTTGAGCAACCAAACCATTGTACTGCTACCATTATCGGTAAGCAGCTTTGAATTGGTTGCATTGCCATATTCCATTTTTGTTCCGTTCCTCAGTGTAACCTGAAACCAAATTGGTCCTGTCGTTTCACTTCCTCCGAACGATACTATCTTATTAAACTGTTCGTTTTCAGTACCATAAACCGTTCCATTTGCACCATTTGTTCCTGCTGAGGTAACAAACATTCGCTGCCCGTTCAATACAAACGCGTCGAGGGTATTCGTATAGGAAACAGGAGAATTGACATCATTATAATAATTGCTTCTTCCACTACGGGTGATCATCGATAGGGCAGAGAGATTCCAGCCCCAACCAAAATTTGACATTCCCCCTTGAGAGTTGTATACTAAACTTACATTCGGCTGCATGCCATTGACACCAGCCGGCACTTCAATGGGAATGGTGTAGGTAACACCACCGGAACCGTTTGCCCCGCCCGATCCTTTTGGAGAGCCGACGGGTTTTGACAAGTCGATGGCCTGAGCGTGAAGACTCGAATACGTTATTAATGAAAGAACGCAGAGTAGTGAAGAAATGACTGCTGAGTTTAGAGTGCTTTTTAACATCGCGAGTGCTTTTTGTAATATAAAGCTGGCGAATTGTTAAGAAAAACTCAATTAAAAAAAGTTTAAAAAACGCTGAAAACGTTGGAGTTTTTTACTTTCGCTTGAAACGTAATCAAGTTGTTTCTAAAGTCCCTACTAGATAAATGACGGACTGCAGAACCGCGTTCAATATATTACTGTCCAGGATGCCCGTTCGTTTATTATTCTCGTTTTTATATGAATGAATGTTATTTTTGTGCAATGGCGAGAATTCAGACCGAAAAAGATATTTCCCGGCGGGAAGTCATATTAACTGCAGCTGCAAAACTATTCAGAGAAAAAGGATATAAAGCGGCAAGCATGCGTGAGCTGGCGGAAAAAGTGGGAGTGGAAGCGGCAAGTCTTTACAATCATATCCGTTCGAAAGCGGAACTGTTGCACGACATCTGCTTCAACGTTGCCAATGTTTTCCTTGAAAATATCAACCAGGTAGAGGCTTCCGGTGATTCATCCATCAAAAAACTGGAAAAGCTTATCAGGTTTCACATCCGGCAGATGATCGACAACTTTGAAGAAGTGCACGTGAGTGACCGCGAATGGCGTTACCTTGAAGAGCCATATCTGCTGAATTATCAGAACCAAAGACGCAGTTACAGAAGACGCTTCGCCCAGATTATTCAAACGGGAATTGACGAAGGACAGATTAATGCCATCGATCCCTCTACTGCCGTGCTCGTTATTCTGCATGCAATAAGCGGTATTGAATCCTGGCACCGCAGTACTCATAAGGTTAGCGGAAATGAGTTGGAAGAAAATATGATTACGATTTTAATCGAGGGATTGAAAATTTAAACTGCTTAAACATGTCTGTTCATTTCGAGAAGATCAGGGTAAAACAGGTAAGAAGGGAAACCCCGGACTGTATTTCGGTTTCATTTGATATTCCTGAAGAATTAAAAAATGACTTTTTTTATAAACAGGGTCAACACCTTACTCTCCGCACTTTTATCAACGGTGAGGAAATCCGGCGCTCTTATTCGCTTTGCAGCGCTCCGATAGAAGATGAATGGCGGGTGGCCATCAAACAAACCGATGGAGGCCGGTTTTCTTCCTTTGCAAACCGGCAGCTAAAACAGGGAGACGTCCTGGAAATTATGCCCCCAATGGGTAATTTCTATACCGAAATTGACCCCGAAAACGAAAAAAATTACGTTGCAATAGTGGCCGGAAGCGGCATCACTCCTGCCATTTCCATCATCAAAACCGTTTTGGCAAAAGAACCGAAAAGCACCTTCACCCTTATTTATGGAAACAGAACGCGCAACTCGATCATTTTTAAGGATGAACTCGAGGATTTGAAGAACAAATACATGCAACGGTTTAACCTGATGCATATCTTAAGCCGTGAAC
>JAFAEW010000137.1 GCA_023423835.1 Bacteroidota bacterium
GATCATGAACTTCATCACAAATACCGATGAAATGCTTACAAAAGATCCAAAAGCGCAGGCACAGCTTGAGATCTGTCTGGTGAGAATGCCGAATCAAAACTTAAGTGATGCGGATGCAAGGGCATTGCTTGAATTTATGCGCGAAAACGATGGCGTAAAATAATCAAATCAAATAAACATTTTCAGATTAATATCTAATACATCCAAACATGAAGAAAATTTCATTAAGTATCATTGCCTTATCATCAGTGCTGTTACTAACAGGGCTGGGAGGCTGTAAACCAAAAAATGCGGGTAATGCCGTTAGCGGAGACGCAGCGGCGAAGACCTACGTTGCCCCCGGAAAATATGACGAGTTTTACAACTTCGTATCCGGAGGATTTAGCGGACAACTGGCAGTATATGGATTGCCAAGCGGCCGGTTATTGAGAGTAATTCCGGTTTTCTCTGTTGACCCTGAAAAAGGCTGGGGTTACAGTGAAGAAACAAAACCGATGCTCAACACTTCACATGGTGAAGTTCCCTGGGACGATCTTCACCACGTTCAGGTTTCACAAACAAATGGCGAGCTCGATGGTCGCTGGGTTTTTGGGAATGCGAATAACACTCCGCGTGTTGCACGTATCGATACCAGAACTTTCCGCACCGTCGAAATTATTGAACTGCCAAACAGTGCAGGAAACCACTCTTCCCCTTTCATCACAGAAAATACAGAATATGTGGTGGCGGGTACCCGTTTCAGTGTTCCTCCGGATGATGCACCCCAGGATGTTCCCATCAATACCTACAAACAAAATTTTAAGGGAACAATCAGTTTTATCAGCGTTGACAAAAATTCCGGAAATATGGATATTGCATTTCAGTTGCAATGCCCGGGCGTAAACTTCGACCTCAGCCATGCCGGCAAAGGAAAATCGCACGGCTGGTTCTTCTTCAGTTGCTATAATACTGAACAGGCAAACACCCTGCTGGAAGTGAACGCTTCAAAAAATGATAAAGACTTCATCATGGCCGTTAACTGGAAAATGGCCGAAGATCTGATCAAACAGGGAAAGGGTAAAAAACAGGCGGTAAAATATGCAAGTAACCGTTTTGATGAAGCAACCCATACGGCTACTTCAACCATCAAAAACGAAGTAACCGTTCTCGATGTGAAAGATTATCCCGGACTTACCTACATGATTCCCTGTCCTAAATCTCCTCACGGATGCGACATCGATCCAACCGGAGAATATATTGTAGGAAGCGGAAAACTGGCTGCACTGATTCCCGTATTCAGCTTCGATAAACTTCAGAAAGCCATCGCTGATAAAGCCTTTGATGGTGAGTACAGCGGCATTCCGGTTATAAAATACGAAGCCGCCCTCTACGGTGAAGTGCAAAAACCGGGTCTCGGACCTTTGCATACTGAGTTCGACGAAAGAGGAAATGCCTATACTTCAATGTTTGTATCCAGTGAAGTAGTAAAATGGAATATTAAGGATCTGAAGGTGCTTGACCGCGTTCCAACCTATTATTCAGTAGGTCACCTTATGGTAATCGGCGGAGATAGCCGCAAACCAACAGGAAAATACCTGGTTGCGTATAACAAAATCACCAAAGACAGGTTTTTGCCAACCGGTCCTGAATTATCACAAAGCGCACAGCTCTATGATATCAGTGGCGACAAAATGCAGATGATACTGGATTTCCCCACCATTGGCGAACCACACTATGCGCAGGCCATTGCTGCCGATAAGATCAAAGACAACAGCGTTAAGTTTTTCAAGATTGAAGAAAACCAACATCCGTTTGTTGCAAAAGGAGAAGGAAACGCCAAGGTGTACCGCGAAGGAAATAAAGTGCATGTTAATATGACGCTGATTCGCTCTCACCTTACACCTGACAATATTGAAGGCATAAGGGTTGGAGATGAAGTGCTGTTTCACCTTACCAACATTGAGCAGGACTGGGATATTCCGCACGGTTTTGCCGTGAAAGGCGCAAACAATGCAGAATTGCTGGTTATGCCGGGTGAAACTACTACCTTGAAGTGGGTGCCTGACAGAGTGGGTATATTCCCGATGTATTGTACAGACTTCTGTAGTGCACTTCACCAGGAAATGTCAGGATATATAAGGGTTTCACCTGCAGGAAGTAATGTTCCAATCTCTTTCAGCACAGGAACCAATCAACCTGCATCTGACTCAGCAACATCAAAATAAGCTGATCAGTTATCACGATTGATCACAATAAAAAAACAAACTTTGTCTGAGTTATGATTATGGAAATAAAATCAAATTTTTCAAATTGTAACTCAGACAATATTTTTTCCCAAAATCCTTTTAGAGCGAAATCAAAAGTGGCGAAAGAAGAAGAATGATAGCGATCATTCGAATTATAAAATGAAAGTACAATCGCTCAATTGTCCTTTCGCGAATAAATTTATTGCTATGAAAAGAAATGGATCAGATAAATGGATAAGAATATCTCTGGTCTTGGCCGGACTTGCCTTGTGTGCGGTCTTGATTGTACCTGTCTGGAAAATCGATCTTGATGCGCCCCAATATCCCGAAGGTTTAAGGCTTTTGATCTATGCCAACGGATTAGGCGGCGATGTAGATATTATCAATGGTTTAAACCATTATATCGGAATGAAAACGCTGCATTCATCCGATTTCATTGAATTTACAATCTTGCCGTACATCGTCGTGTTCTTCGCACTGTTTTTCATCCTAACAGGAATTTTGGGAAAGCGTGTACTTATCAACATTCTACTGGTGTTATTTGTTTTATTTGGAGTTGTAAGCATGATCGACTTCTGGCAGTGGGAATATAATTATGGTCATAATCTCGATCCTAATGCCGCCATCATCGTTCCCGGAATGGCGTATCAACCGCCCCTGATTGGATTTAAACAACTCCTGAACTTTGGAGCCTATTCATCCCCCGATGTGGGAGCCTGGATATTCATCGGCGCAGGCTTGATTTTAGCCGTAGCTTTCGTAAAGCAATTTAAAAAAAGAAAAGTAAAATCCCGGAAAACAAATTTCGCTGTTCCCGTTGCTGCGGCCCTCATGTGGTTTTTTGCATCCTGTAGCGCACAGCCGGAACCTATAAAACTAGGCTCTGATGCCTGTCATTATTGTAAAATGACCATTTCCGATGCCCGTTTCGGAGCCGAAATCCTTACCACGAAAGGCAAGGTGTACAAATTTGACGATCCGCATTGCATTATTGCATTTTTAGATAAAGATCAGATCGACCGTCAACTCGTAAAAGACATTTACCTGGTTGACTTTAATGAACCGCATGAACTGTTGAACGTTAATCAGTCTTATCTGCTCGAAAGCGAATCTTTCAACAGCCCGATGAATGGAAATATTGCTGCTTTTGAAAACCGCGAAAGTGCAAAAGAGGCAATTGAAAAGCTGCATCCCCGGGAAGTGAGATGGGATGACCTGCTAAAAGAAAAGCAATGAAAAAAACACTCTTCTTCTTATGTATCTTCTTTCTTTCCACCGGCTTTGCCTTTGCACAAAGGAAGACGATTGTGGTGGGACCAAACGAAAAAGTGAAATCGATCTTAGAAGCAGTGGCTAACGCTGCTGAATTTGATACGATCCGGGTGAAACATGCCGTTTACCGCGAGGGAAATATCTCGCTCAATAAACCGGTTGTTTTGATTGGAGAAAACCTTCCTGTTTTGGATGGTCAGAAAAAATATGAAGTCATATCTGTCCGGTCTGATAATGTAGTAATAAAGGGTTTTAAGATTGAAAGATGCGGTCTTTCATCCCTGGATGATATTGCAGGCGTAAAGATTTATAAACGCCAGCACGTCACCGTGCAGGATAATGTTTTGGAAGACAATTTTTTTGGAATATATTTTCAGGCTGCTAAAAATTGTATCGCCAAAAACAATAAGATTACCGCTTACGGTAAGGGAGAACAGGAAATCGGAAATGGCGTACATGCCTGGAAATGTGACAGCCTTCAAATCATCGCAAATACGATTACGGGGCACAGAGACGGGATTTACCTTGAGTTTGTTACACATTCACTTATGTGGAGGAATATTTCAGTGAAAAATATCCGCTATGGATTGCATTTCATGTTTTCCAATAATGACACTTACATCACCAATATTTTCGACAATAACGGATCCGGCGTGGCGGTCATGTATTCGCACCACGTAAAAATGTTTAATAATTATTTTCAGAATAACTGGGGCGAAGCGGCTTACGGACTGTTGCTGAAAGAAATTACCGACAGCCATATTGAAGGCAATCATTTTAACAACAATACGAGCGGAATCGATATGGATGGTGCAAGCAGAATTGAGGTGTTGAAAAATGTTTTCAGTGCAAACGGATGGGCGATGCAGATACAGGCCAATTGCATGGATGTAAGCGTTCAGAGGAACAACTTTCTTGGAAATACGTTTGATGTAGGAACCAATGGAACATTGGTATTAAACAGCTTCAAATACAATTACTGGGATAAATACGAAGGTTATGATCTTAACCGCGATAAGATCGGCGATATTCCATACCGACCCGTAAGCATGTTTTCGATGATTGTAGTTCAAAACCCAACCACGATGGTTCTGTTCCGCAGTTTTATGGTAACACTGCTCGATAAAACGGAAAAAATATTGCCCAGTTTAACACCGGAAAATCTGAAAGACGAATTTCCTTTAATGAAACAATTACCATTATGATAATCGCAAATAATGTAACGAAGAAATTTGGAAAATTGCAGGCATTGAACAATATTTCTGCGACCTGCAACAAGGGAGAATGTATTGCATTGATCGGTCCGAATGGTAGTGGAAAAACGACCTTCATCAAATCGATTTTAGGAATGGTGGTTCCCGATAGCGGCTTTATTACTTTCAATGGGAAAAACATATTGCACGATTGGCATTACCGCGAAAACATCGGATATATGCCGCAAATCGGTCGCTATCCCGAAAATATGACCATCGGCCATGTGTTTAAAATGATGAAAGATATCAGAAAGAGCAATGGCAATAAACTTGACGAAGATCTTGTAGATGCGTTTAAGCTCGATGGTCTGCTCGATAAGCGAATGCGCACACTGTCCGGAGGCACCCGTCAGAAAGTAAGTGCATCCCTTGCCTTTCTGTTTGACCCGAAAGTGCTGATTCTCGATGAACCGACCGCCGGTCTCGATCCCGTTTCATCAGAAATTCTCAAGGAAAAAATTATTAAGGAAAAACAAAAGGGAAAACTTGTTCTTATCACGTCACACATTTTAAGCGAGTTGGATGATCTCGTAACGCAGGTGATGTATTTACAGGATGGAAATCTGAAGTTTCATACTTCCATCCAGGATCTGAGAAGCAAGACAGGAGAGGAAAAGCTCTCAAGAGCCATTGCCAATGTAATGCTAAATAAAAACTGAAATGAAGAAGATAGTCAAATACGTTATCGTTGATATTCTGAGAAATAAAATTGTAGTCGCCTACACCTTATTTCTGCTGGTCATCTCCTTAAGCGTTTTCAATCTTGAAGACAACAGTGCGAAGGGATTACTCAGCCTGTTAAATCTTATTCTGTTTATTGTGCCGCTCGTTTGTATCATTTTTTCAACCATTTATGCCTACAACAGTTCGGAGTTTATTGAGCTACTTGTAAGCCAGCCTTTGAAAAGAAGAACGATCTGGATGAGCCTGTTTTGGGGGTTGTCGATCTCCCTCGGCCTTGCATTTTTCGTGGGCGTGGGCATTCCGGTTTTATTATACCAAATGAATTCAATGGGATTCATTATGCTGGCAATGGGATGCGGACTGAGCGTGATCTTTGTTTCCATCGCACTGCTTGCCTCCTTGCTAACAAGAGACAAAGCGAAAGGAATAGGACTTTCCATCTTATTGTGGATTTACTTCGCCCTGATATTTGACGGATTGCTGTTATTTCTCCTGTTTCAATTCGCAGATTATCCGATGGAAAAAATCAGCGCCGTCTTAACGGCATTCAACCCGATTGATCTGAGTCGGATTCTCATTCTCTTAAAAATGGATGTTTCGGCTTTGATGGGCTACACGGGCGCGGTGTATAAGGAAATCTTTGGTACCACCACCGGTCTTTTGATCTCGTCGTTGGTATTGGTATTGTGGATGATCGTGCCGGTGACCATTTCGAAAAGGAAGTTTAATAAAAAAGACCTTTAATGAATATGTTCGGCCGGAGGCGCTTCAGAACGATCGAGCTCCGGTGGCGAAAATCTTTTGTCGGTAAGGAGAGCACTATCGGTTAAAGTATAGAGAAAAGCGGTGAGCTGACCGACTTCAAAATTTGATAAGGGAATTCCATTTTTCACTAAGGGATCAACGTTTGATCCCTCTTTTTTGTTTCTGTAATGCATGATCGCCTCCTTCAATGAATAAAAACGTCCGTCATGTTCATAGGGAAAAGTAAGCTGAATATTTCTGAGTGATGGCACTCTGAATTTCAAAGAATCTTCCGGCTTGCGGGTAACCCTTTTCCGCCCTTCGTCTTTGATGTAATCGTCCTGCGGAAGTCCGGTATTACGGTAACTGAAGTCGGTAAATAACGGCTCCTGGTGACAGGAGGCACACTTATTCTTAAAGATCGCATAACCCAATCTTTCAGGTAGATTAAAACTGTCTTTACCGCGCATAACACGATCGTATTTACTCTCTGAACTTACAATCATGAGCAGGAATTGGCTGAGCGCCTGAGACATCCTCTTCGTATTTATTTCATCGCTGCCAAACGCATCCTTAAACATCTTTTTGTAAACGTTATCGTTACGCAGTTTTTGCAATACACTATCGATAGATTCTCCCATTTCATTGACCGCTGTAATCGGTGTCAGCGGCTGCACATCAAGATGGTTTACGCCACCATCCCACATAAATTCTTTCTGCCACGCCAGGTTGAATAAAGGCGGTGAATTTCTTTCGGTGAAGCTGTTGTTGATCCCGTGACTTACATTGTGATCATAGGTTGCAAAAGCAGCAAATTGCTGATGGCAGCTTGCACAGGGAAAGTTGCCATCCTTACTCAGGCGGCCATCATAAAATAATTTCCTTCCAAGCTGAAACGCTTCTTCCGTGAGCGGATTTTCACTAAAGTTATACGAAGGAACCGGCCATCCCGCCGGTGTTTCAAAGTGTAATGGTTTCGGCCTGTTTTCAATCGTTATCCAGCCGCTGCCGGCGATGATGAAGATCAGAAGCAGCAATATGTACAGTTTAAGCTTCAAGGCGATTATTTCGTATTTCTGTTCTGAGGAGGCACTGTGATTGAAAAAATATGTTGGTAGTTGTCGGCGAGTTTCATTGCGAGTTCGCCCGGTTCATGGCAAAGCGGTGTCGTGGAAATTTTGATGGCATTCATTGCATAAAATATCTTTTCGACAGAAACATCGATCCTGATGTTAGAATCTGCTTTCGCCGGTTTAGCCAGCTTCAGCTCTATTTTTCGCGCTGCGTCTTCCCCGGATTTATACCCTCCAACATGGTAGCTGAATGATCGTCCGGGCGTTTTTGCTGCGGGTGAATTGCCTTCGAATTTAAAAAATACATAGCCCGTATTCCAGGTCCAGAACATTCCTTTTGCCGGATCAAGCACACCGGTTTGCACGCCGCTGACATTCTTCAAGCTGTCAACTCCTACCACGAAAGAAATCGAACTGACATCCTTAATGGTAGTAGATAAGACGATGTCTTTTGACAAGTCATCGGCCTCGTTTATGAGGAAATAGCGATCCTCAATTTTTTGAGTTTTTCCGTTTATACTATCTGTTAATACGATCTGGGAGATATAATATTTCAATGACCGGACGGTAAAGCGTTCGTCAAAAGCATTTACGTAGGTTGAATCAAAATTTACCGGCCTGCGGTTAATCGTATTTGAAAAGCTGATGGTAATCTGTTGCGGCGATGGCTTTATTCCACTCTCATTCAAGCCATCGTTTTGTTGATGAAATTGGAAAAAAATCATTGTCAGTAATAGTTGCACCATGCTCATCAGCCATTTTTTTAATAAATGCAACCTAATTCTTTTTTCCAAAAGAGAAGGTGAAAGTTTGGTGTAATCCGGGCGCTTGAAAGTCTTAATTTCGTCAGCCAAAATTACACTTTCTATGTCTTTACAATTAAACCGGATTGAGTTTGGCGACCCGAAAAATAAGGGCAACGTCTTATCAAGGGCAGAGGCCTATGAATTGTTGAATGAATGGGTTGAAAACAAACGATTGCAATTGCATATGAAACAGGTTTCAGCTTTAATGAAGGCCTGGGCAAAAGAAAAAGAAATGTTGGATGAAAATGATCAATGGCGTTGGGAAATGGCCGGATTATTACACGATGCGGATTGGGACAAATGGCCCGATCAACATTGCCGGCTGATCATTGAAAAGTTAGAATCATTGAATGTTGATCCTGAGATCATCCACGCCATTGCTTCGCATGGACCAAATCATTTTGGTGTAGATCCCGAAACAAAAATGGATAAGATGCTTTTTGCTTTCGATGAATTATCCGGACTCATTCATGCATATTCATTGATGCGTCCGAATGGCTATGAGAATATGGATGTGAAAGGCGTCAAAAAAAGGCTGAAGGAAAAACCTTTTGCAGCCAATGTTTCCCGCGATGAAATCAATGATGCTTCCAACCGGGCCGGCGTTCCGCTGGACGAACTGATCGCATTCATTATTCCGGTTCAGTCGGCGGTTGAATAATCATCGGCGGCGGTTCTCCAGGTGCTGTGTCTTCCAGGCTTCCCTCTTGCTTTCCTGGATTAAAAATTGCAGTAAAACAAACCATAAGAATTCATCAACTAATCACTTCAAACCGTTTGTTATGGCAAAATATGGAAAAAAAAGTCAGGAAAAAGTTGAGGAGGCAATGAAGGAAATGAAAGAAGGTAAATTAAAAACAGGAACCGGAAAGAAAGTTACGAGTCGTAAGCAGGCAATCGCGATCGGGCTGTCGGAAGCAAGAGAAGAAGGCGATAAAGTTCCCAAAAAACCTTCTGCTAAAAAGTCTGCTCCGAAAAAATCTGCTTCGAAAAAATCCAAATAAATTTTTTTGCGGCAGAAAATAAGCGCTCTGAATTGTTGGATGAGTTCCGGCCCTGACCGGTTCTGATGATACTGTTTTACTGCTCAAAAAAGGCGATTCCTCCGCCTACCCATTCCTTGTCTTTATTATACCGTACGCCAATCATTTTACCTTTGCTCAACCGCACGAGATTCAGCGTAGCTTCCGGACGGGCAGCGCCTTGTTTCCAGAAATAAAATACCCTAATTTCCAGTTTGGCCGGACTATCGGGCGTTTCTATTACATCGGCATATTGCACTTTCTTTTGCAAAATCCAGTTATACGGATCTTTAATCGATTCAATATCTTCTTTTGATACATCAATCACCACACCCTGCCCCGCAAAGGAAAACAGCGGCTTCAAGACGTAGTTTTCCAGGTCATCGGGGATAGACTTTAAATCGCTGACAAATTTGGTTCTCGGCACGTAGGGATTGAAGATATACGGCAGCGTGAATTTACTGATCCGGTAAAACCAGTTTGGATGAGGTATCCATTCAACATCCAGTTCTTCAAAAAAGATTTTCCCTTTTTCCTGCACTTCCTGTGGCTGCTGTTGTAATTCATCGAAAATTACGCGGTTGTAAATTCGTTTTACCTCTATTTTCCTCCCATCCATCTCGTAATACAATTTCTTACCCTTTTTAATCAGATCGGTGAGATTAACGATTGGAATATTGAGATAATGGGCGGTACAATAGAAATCGATCCTCGTTTTTTGTTGATGCGGAAAGATCTCCAGCAGGATCACATTTTCCGGTGCACAATCGCCGATAATGATTTCTTTCAGAAGACGGAGGTAGGAGTGCTTGTCGTATCCGTTGAAATATTCCGTAAACCGGTCAGGGATATCGTAGGTTTTTCTTATTAGTTCTCCCAGCAAAACCTGGTAGGCAAATAAGGAAGGGAATCCCTGCATTTCTATCAATTGCGGCTCAAGTTCGCCATCTTTTCCTATGCACACTCCAAAATCAAAAGCGATGAAATCGGTATGACTGTTTTCGTCGGGTACTTTAATATCAGCAGGAATAGCGTGGGCCGTAAGTTGTTTAAAATTGAATTGGGTTATCACATCCACAATGCTTTCACAGGCCGACAACATTTTTTCTTTGAATGCATTATCAATAAATACCGGCGTTTCAGCCAGTCTGAAATCCAGTGCGCCGGGAAAGTAATTTTCAAATTGCTGTAAAAGGGAATTATATTTCTCAGGGTCAAAATTCTCATTAAACCATTTTCGTTGCTCCTTAATCATAACCTGTTTATTTGCAATAAAAATACGCTATCAGCCTCAATTCTAAAAAACAGATATTGTTTCAATCCTTATTCTTAATAAATTGATAATAATGCGGTCCTGCTGATACTCAGTGAATGCGTTTGAAATCCGGTTCGAGATTTTCCATCACTTCAGCTTCATATTTCAACCATTCCTGCCATCGTGTTTTTACTTGTTGTTCCGGCAGATACAGATATGCCAGATCGATGAAGACGGCATAATGACCGGCTTCGCTTTCCATAAAGCGCCGGTAGAATTTTCGCAAGTATTCGTCTTGCAATCCTTCACTCAGGCACTTAAAGCGTTCGCAACTTCTTGCTTCTATCAGCGCCATGATCAGCAACTGGTCGAGCAACCGCTCTTCCCGGCGTCCGCCTTTTTTCATGAAGTTTCGTAGTTGTTGCACATAGGCATCTTTTCTTTGAACGCCGAGCTTTAGATCCCTTTTTTTCAATTCCTGCAATACCAGCCTGAAGTGTCCCCATTCTTCGGTTACAATCGGTGAAAGTTCTTCCACCAGGCGTTCTTTTTCCGGAAATCCCTGAATCAGCGATATGCAACTTGTGGCGGCCTTTTGCTCGCAATAGGCATGATCTGTCAGTATTTCTTCCAAATCGAGGGTTACCAGCCTGGCCCAGCGGGGATCGGTAGGCAAGTGCAGTCCAAGAATGCTTTTCGTTTTTTCTGTCGATTCCATTTGGTGAAATTTTTTTTCAAGGGGATAAAAATAAGCTGAACCGGCATTTTTAACAGTTAAAACGGCGCTTTTTTCGCTATCGGGGGTAAAAGGTATAAAATTTGAATATTAAAATTGAATTAAAAGCAACTTCCAATGTCTTAGTTTTCGGATTTTATGTTATTGTTACCTTTAGAATTCGTACTTTTGCAGGCTCAATTTTTTCAAATCCGGCTTAAAATAGATCTGAGGGAACATGATAGGGCTTTTAGATTTATAAATCTATGTAAATCAGTAATTAAAATATGAGGCAACTCAAAATCGCTACACAGATCACCAACCGTGATTCGCAGGCAGTAGAAAAGTATCTGCAGGAAATTTCAAAAATTCCGATGATCACTCCCGAAGAGGAAACCACACTGGCCCAAAGAATTAAGATGGGAGATCAAAGAGCGCTTGACAAACTGGTGCAGGCTAACTTACGTTTTGTTGTTTCGGTGGCAAAACAATACCAGCATCAGGGTCTATCACTTAGTGATCTCATCAACGAGGGAAATCTCGGCCTTATAAAGGCGGCACAACGCTTTGATGAAACCAAAGGATTTAAATTCATATCCTATGCTGTATGGTGGATCCGCCAGTCCATTTTACAGGCTTTGGCAGAGCAGGGAAGATTGGTTCGCCTGCCGCAAAACAAAATTGGCACTTACAACAAAGCCAATAAGGCGTATATGGCTTTTGAGCAGGAACATGAACGTGAACCTTCAACCGAAGAACTCGCCGACATTCTGGAAATGAGTGAAACAGAAATCAACAACATTTTCCAGAGCAATACGCGGCACACCTCACTCGATGCTCCTGTACATGAAGCGGAAGACGTTGCTATGGGCGACTTGCTGGAAGGCAGTGACGATACCGATGACGATGTGATGAAAGATTCATTAAGAGAAGAAATCCGTCGTGTATTGAAATCGCTCAGCCCAAGAGAAGCCGAAATCGTAAACGCCTACTTTGGATTAGACGGAGAAAATGGTGTTTCCATTGAACAGATCGGAATGAAATACGATCTTACAAAAGAGCGGATTCGCCAAATTAAAGAACGCGCTATTAAACGTTTGCAGAAAGCACGATACAGCAGTGCACTGAAAGCCTATTTAGGTTAAAAATAAAAACATTTTTTTCCACCCGCCATTGGCGGGTTTTTTTTTGCTCTAATGCCAAATCAGTTTTCGCTCATTTGGTAGCGGTTTTTTAATGGTTGGTCGCAATTGCGGTGCCCATCTATCTGATTGTAGTAAATTGCTGCATTCATAAATTGCGTTTAATGATTCAAAATGAATTTTCTTCTGCCTATCCGGCTTCACTTGTAAACTCCGGAATGGCAGAAAGGAAGACTATCAGTAAAGTAAACCAATGGTACCATAAAAAATGGATGGTCATATTATTGCATGCGCTTACCTGGTTTGCGTTATTTTCATTGCCCTTTCTGATAAGAATTTCTAATGCCGAAGCACGGCCGCCGGAGGCTTCATTCTTCAAATTCTATGTCTCCACGCGGATCTTCTGGATAGGATTTTTTTATTTGAATACGTATTTTCTTCTGCCAAAACTAATTGTCAGAAAGAAATATGTGGGATACGTGGCTTCTCAATTGCTCGTAATCTTTGTTTTGTCGCTCATCCATTCTGCTTTTTTCAATCTGTTCGTAAAACCTTCGCCTTACGATATTACCGGCTTTTTGATGTTCAATACCTTCACCTATCTGTTTATTCTTTCAGCCAGCATTGCTTATCGCCTCGTAAATGAAAAGATAAAGAATGACAAATTGTTTCAGCAAAGGGAGAATGAGAACCTGAAGACCGAACTGTCGTTTCTCCGCTCACAGGTGAGTCCGCACTTCATGTTTAATGTTTTGAACAATATGGTTGCGCTAGCCAGGAAACAATCTGATCAGTTGGAACCTTCCCTTATAAAACTTTCCTCATTGATGCGCTATATGCTGTATGAAACAAATGAAGAAGACGTATCACTGGAAAAAGAAATTGAATACCTGGAGAGCTATATCGATCTGCAACTGCAACGGTTTGGAAAAAAATTAATTGTGAATACCAGTTTCCCTGAAATCACAGAGCCGTGGTATATAGAGCCGATGTTGCTGATTCCCTTTGTAGAAAATGCCTTTAAACATGGAACAGGTGTGATTGAAAATCCACAGATTGACATTGATCTGAAGGTGGAAAATAAAACGCTCTATTTTTCCGTACGAAACAAGTTCAACCAGAAACAGGGAGAAAAAGACCGCACCTCCGGCATCGGGTTGACAAATGTTGAACGAAGGCTCGATCTTTTATATGGCGGAAGCCAGGAGTTGAAAATCGAGAAAAAGAATGGGTGGTTTTCAGTATCCTTGCAGCTAAAACTTCATTAGATGATTAACTGCCTTGCAATAGATGATGAGCCGCTCGCCCTCGAATTGCTGGAAGATAACATAAGCAAACTGCCTTACCTGAAGCTGGTTGCGGGCTGCAATGATCCGATGGAAGGACTTTCCGTTATACAGAATAATCAAATCGATCTTGTTTTTCTTGATATCCAGATGCCTGGTCTCACCGGCATGCAGTTCATGCAGAGCATTACCCAAAAACCGATGTTTATTCTCATCACTGCATACGAAAAATATGCGCTCGATGGATACAGTTATGATGTGGTTGATTATCTGGTAAAACCCGTGGCATTGGAAAGGTTTATCAAAGCGTGCAACAAGGCAAGGGACCTGTTTGAACTGAAGCAGTTGAAAAACAGCCAGCCACAACAAGAAAGCATTTCGTACTTTTTTGTAAACGTGGATTACAGTATGGTAAAAGTGGTTTTTAATGATATTCTGTATGTGGAAGGATTTAAGGATTATATAAAAATTCACGTTTCCACTTCACCCCATCCGTTAGTCGTTAGGATGAGTATGAAAGCGATTGAAGAACAACTTCCGCCCAGCTTTTTTCTACGTGTTCAGAAGTCGTTCATCGTGTCTAAAAATTATATTACCGCAATCAGAAAGAGTAGTATTTTTATCGGCAATATTGAAATTCCGGTGGGAGAAAATTACAGGGAAGCGGTAAATCTTCTAATGGGTCAAAACAATTAAACATTCAACAATTAAAGTATGAAAATTTTAAAATTTGCGTTAGTGGGATTGATGTGTACAACCTTTGGTGTTGCACAGGCTCAAACGCTTGAGGACGTTGTAAGCAAACATATAAACGCGATCGGTGGCGAAAATGTCATCCGGAACATGAGATCCCTGTATGTAGAAGCTGAAACGGAGATCATGGGAACTGCGGTTGCTGGTTCTACCACCATTCTAAACGGCAAAGGCTACAAGATGGAAATGGAGATGAACGGATCAAAGATTATTCAGTGTTTCAATGAAAACGGCGGATGGTCAGTGAATCCGATGATGGGAAATTCAGATCCTGAACCCATTTCAAAAGAAGATGCGCAGGCGGGCCGTTTGTTGCTCGACATTGCCGGAGTGTTGCACAACTACAAAACAAAGGATTTCGCCATCGAACTTGCCGGAACTGAAAAAGTTGGAGACGTAGATGCTATAAGAGTAAAAGTGACCAAAGACAGTTCGGATTTCTTCTATTATCTCGATCCCGCGACTTACTACCTCATTCAAACTTCGGTTTCCAATGAAGTGATGGGACAGGAAGTGACGGTTGTAACATCTTATTCTGATTTTAGAAAACTGGATAACGGGTTTATCCTGCCGTTCAAAACCTCCATTGACATGGGAATGATGACATTGGAAAGTAATGTTACAAAAGTAGAAGTTAATAAGCCGGTTGATCCTTCGGTCTTCGATCTGCCCCCATCCAATTCGTTGTAAAGCAAAGGGCGGACGAAGAGTTCGCCTTTAATTTTTTATCTTCAAAAAGATATATGATTGAATTCACTGAAAGCGATACCGGAAACTGATTCTGATGAGGTACTTCTGCAGGTCTACAAGTCGTCCCGCAATCAGGAATTGCTGGCAAGTCTGTATTTGAAATACTCAGATCTGGTTTATGGTACGGCACTGAAATATTTAAAAGACCAGGAAAGCGCGAAAGATGCGGTGATGAACATTTATCAGGAATTGGTGGAAAAGCTGTTGGAGCACCAGGTAAACAATTTCAAAAGCTGGTTATTTGTACTCACGCGAAACCATTGCCTGATGCAGATCAGAAAACATAAAAACATCAGATTTGTAGATTTTGAGCCGTCGGATATGCAATTTGCCGAAAGTTCGCATCCTGATATTGATCTTGAAAAGGAAAGCAATCTCGTGAAGCTGGAAAACTGTATCAAAAATCTGAATTTGGACCAGAAAGACGTGGTAACAATGTTTTACCTGAAGAATAAATGTTACAATGAGATTGCAGAAATCACCGGCTTTGATTGGAATAGAGTACGAAGCCTGGTACAGAATGGCAGGAGAAATCTAAAAAATTGTATGGAAAAAAATGGCTGATCAATCAAAAAGGAAGTATTCATTCGACCATATCCGACGCTATTTTTCGGGCGGTATGTCGCCGGCTGAAATGCATCGGATGGAAATGGATGCATTACAAGATCCTTTTTTGGCAGACGCAATGGAGGGATTTCAACAGGCCGACCTCTCTAAGGCAAAAACTGACCTCGATCAAATCAATTCAACAATAAAAGAAAATAAAGGTAAAGCTGCAACTGTAAAGCGTTTTTCAACCTATACCTGGTGGCGGATTGCCGCGATTTTTATAGTAGCTGCGGGACTAGTAGCGGTCATTAATTATATGGCCGGAAACAAAGAAAACGAATCCGGTCAGCAAATAGCGGCCGTCAGGGAAAAATCAAATCAGGCAATTCCGGCGCAACCCGATTCACAGGTAGCAATCGCCAAACCGAAATTCGACACTTCGCACCGCCTGCTTTCAAAAACGCTGACCGCGGAAGAAGAGCAGCTGCTGGCTGAAAAAAAGCCCGTGCCCGAGCCGGTTCCCCAGGTTGAAACCAGTAGTGCGGACGAAAAAAAGGACAGTCCCATTGCAGGGCGCGAATCGGCTGTTGCAATGTCGGCCCGGGCAATGCGCTCAACGGAAAATCTTCGCCCCGGATTCACCATTCGCTTCAATGGAATGGTAACCGATCAAATGGGAAAACCGCTGCCCGAAGCGCTCATTATTGCCAGAGGCATTGCCGCCGTTTATACTGACAGACAGGGAAACTTTTCATTCAGGTCTCCGGAAAATAAGGTCAACATAACAATCGCTGCCACCGGCTTCAAACCGCAGGATAAAGACATCAGCAGTTCGGGATTCAATGTGGTTCGGTTATCGGCAACAGACTCTTCGCAAAGCGCGGCCACCGTTTCAAAACTGGGAAATGAAGTGCCCGTGATGGAAGACGCGGAAAACACGGCCGTTCCCGCAGGTGGCTGGCAACTTTTTCAGACCTATGTAAGGGAGAAGATATTGCTTGAAGCAGATTCGATGCATGAAAATGTTTCTATCCGTTTTTCCATCGATGAAAACGGCCGGCCCTATGATTTCATCATTGCCGCACCTGCTGCGGAAGCGGCTGCTGTACTGGCAAAAAATATCCTGTTGGATGGCCCGCCCTGGATATCAATCAACAAGGATACGAAGGCTTCAATTGTAATGAAGTTCTGACACGATCAGGCAACCGGCTCTTCGGAGGAATTGAGCCGTTCCGGTTTTTTTCCTGTTCTTTAAAAGCTATCTTCGTAAAAAATACGTTTATGAAGAGATTATTGTTATTGTCATTTGCCCTCCTGACTGCAGGTTTTTCTTTTTCACAGATTCAAATGCCTGCACCAAGTCCGCATCAAACAATCGTTCAGGATTTTGGGGTTGGAAAAATCACCCTTGATTATTCCCGGCCGTCCTTGAGAAACAGAACGGTTTTCAAAGAAAACAGTGATCTTGCTCCTCTCGGTAAAATGTGGAGAACCGGCGCAAATATGGCTACAAAAATCCATTTTTCCGATGCAGTTACCATCGGCGGCAAGAATATCGACACCGGTGCTTATGCTATCTATACCATCCCCGGAAAAGCCGAATGGACCATCATCCTGAATAAGGGGTTTAATAATCCCGGTATCGAAGGCTATGAACAAAACCTGGATGTAGTAAGGTTTACAGCTCCTGCGAAAAACGTAAATCCTGCTGCAGAAACTTTCACTATGCAGTTTGCAGACGTACAGCCTGAAAGATGTCAACTCGTTTTACACTGGGGAAATACCATGGTTAATTTCCCGATTACTACCAATGTTAAAGACAAGGTGAAAGCCCAGATTGATGCTGCCCTTAAAGGCGACAAAAAGCCCTACTGGCAGGCAGCTAACTTTTATTACGAATGGCAGAAAGATTATCCAAAAGCGCTGGAATATGTAAATAATGCCATCAGTGAAAACAAGGAAGCATTTTATATGTACATGCTGAAGGCAAGAATTGAAAAAGAACTTGGCGATAAATCTGCTGCAAAATCAACCGCGGACAAAGTGATCGAACTGGCTAAAAAGGTAAAAAATGATGATTATGTGAGAATGGCCGAAGCTTTTAAAAAGACGCTTTAATTTTTGTTAGGTAAAATAAAAAAACTGCTCCTGGAAAGGGCAGTTTTTTTTATGGCAAAATTTTTTGAAGAAGGTGTATTTAAGGTTTTAAACGATCCAAAATCTTAAAAGTAAAATGGTTTACAATAGGAATAAAATGGGATTTAAAACGGAGTTAAACTGTAATCCTTCATCCAAAATCGGATGGTTTCATAAGGTAATTATATAGAATTATTTGTTGACGTTTGGTGTGAATTCTGCTACAAAATAAGGTCGGTAAAAATTGAAATACATTCGGCTCCGGCCAGCGTAGCCTATTGAAAAACAGCTGCTGTTTTTCCATCTATTAGTTAGTTTTGATTTGAAAATGAAACCAAATATAATAAAATCATTAATGTAAAAAAATTTATTCTGTCACGGTCATATAATAGGCAATTCCTCTCACAACGAAATAAAAGAAAGTAAAGATAACAGCTCCATATAAGGCGCCTTTCAGAACGCCATTAAACCGGCTTCTTTTTTCTAATCGCCCTAAAGAATAACCTGAGTAACCTACAACAATGATCAGTTGTACAACAAAGTTGACGGTCTCATTAAAGTCTGCGACTGCATACACTAATTGATACGGAATTAAGATCAGTAGTACAAATGAAATAACATAACAACAGATCACTAGCCATTCTGCATAATTATATTTTGACCGGAAAAAAATAATCAATGCAAACAGTCCGTAAAATGGTAATAGTCCGATGTGGAGCCAGGAATAATAGGCGGTTTCGAGATGTGCGGCATGAAAGGCGAGCCTCGTGTAATAATCAGCATTTGCCGGTAGGGTATCGCCCATATTCGTGGCAAGATGCGCAAGGTGCAGAATGATTGCGTAAAGGGTTGTGGAAAGAAGCAAAAACGCGAATGGTTTTTGATAGTCCGAACGCCGGCCATCAAGGTAACTGCGAAGCATTTTTCCGGGATTCGATGCCAGTGCAATCAACGTTCGTCGCAATCCGTTTTCTACATGAGAAATTGCATGTACTGCTTCCATCACAAGGCTTTTCAGGGTGATACGTTCATTGTGTTGCTCCATTTGCGGAAATATTACGGTTTTCAGATTTGAAAAATTAGCCAAAGTTGCCATCCTGTCAGTCCGGTCTCATTTGGTATTTTCTTTGTTTTGCTGTAAGCAAATTTCACATAACGATTCTATACGTACAATTTAAATTTTTGATATGCAAAAAGGACAGATAAGGGTTCAAACGGAAAATATTTTTCCGATCATTAAGAAGTTTCTTTACAGTGATCATGATATCTTTCTTCGCGAACTAATCAGTAATGCAGTAGACGCTACGCAGAAAGTGAAAACGCTTTCCTCCATTGGAGAAGCAAAGGGAGAACTGGGCGAGTTGCGCATTACCGTGGAGGTAGATGAAAAGGAAAAAACGATTACGATAACAGATCAGGGTGTGGGAATGACGGCTGAAGAAGTTGATAAATACATCAACCAGGTAGCCTTCAGCAGTGCGGAAGAATTTCTGGATAAATATAAAGACGCCAACATCATCGGCCATTTCGGACTCGGATTTTACAGTGCCTTTATGGTGAGTGATAAAGTGGAAATCTTCACCAGGAGTTTCAGGGAAAACACCCGCGGCGTATATTGGAGTTGCAACGGCAGCCCGGAGTTTGAATTGTACGAAATCGATAAGGAAGACAGGGGAACCAAAATTGTTTTGCACATCAACGAAGAAAGCAGGGAGTTTTTAGAACCCGGAAGAATAAAAAGCATCCTTGACAAATTCTGTAAGTTTTTGCCGGTTCCGATTTATTTCGAGGATAAACAGATTAATAATACCAATCCGATCTGGACGAAAAAGCCTTCTGAGTTAACCGCAAAAGACTATGAAGATTTTTACCATGAATTGTATCCTTTTGGTGAAACACCTTTGTTTTGGATCCATTTAAATGTGGATTATCCTTTCCATTTAACCGGTATTCTATACTTCCCGAAAATCAAACAGAGCTATGAAATCCAGAAAGACAAAATTCAGCTTTACAGCAACCAGGTTTTCGTAACCGACGAAGTGAAAGGCATTGTTCCTGAATTTTTAATGTTGCTGCATGGCGTTATCGATAGTCCGGATATCCCTTTAAATGTCAGCCGCAGCTATTTGCAGGGTGATCCGAATGTCAGAAAGATCAACGGTTATATCACGAGGAAAGTGGCAGACAAACTCGAAAGCATTTTCAATACCGAACGGAAAGAATTTGAGGAGAAATGGGAAAGCCTGGGATTGTTCGTTAAGTATGGTATGATGACAGATGAAAAATTTATGGAAAAGGCTAATAAGTTTTTCATTATGGAATCGGTAAATGAAGGGGAGCCGAAGGAAGGAGAGGAGTTGAAAAAGTTTTATACGCTCGATGAATACAAAGCCGCAACAGAGGGATTACAAAAGAACAAAGAAGATCAACTTGTAATTTTATACACAACCGATCCGGTGCAGCAGGATGCATTCGTGCAGGCTTGCCGCGCCAAAGGATACAAGGTTGTGAAAATGGATACGCTCGTAGATGCTGCTTTCATAAATACAATGGAAACCAAATGGGAAAAAGTGAAGTTTACCCGTGTGGATTCAGACATCGCAGAAAACATAATCGATAAGCAGGAATCACTGGAAAGCGTTCTCAGCAAGGAAGAAGCCGACAAACTGAAGGAACTTTTTACGGCTGAGTTGCCCGATCTTCACTTAAACGTAGAAGTGAAAGGACTGAGCAAGGATGCACCGCCGGTAATTGCCACCCGTCCTGAATTCATGAGAAGGATGAAAGACATGGCCAGTATGGGTGGGGGAGGAATGGCATCTTTTTACGGCCAGATGCCCGATGAAGTGATGCTGACCGTTAATGGAAATCATCCCGTTTTTGGTCATCTCCTGAAAGAAGAAAACAATGAGATAAAAGAAAAGCAGGTTAAAAATCTTACCGATCTCGCCTTGCTTTCTCAGGGACTTTTAAAAGGAAGCCAGCTCACCAACTTCATCAACAGAAGCGTAGAACTTTTGCAGAAATAAAAGGATATTCAGGAACCGGAAAAGTCTCGTTAAAAACGGGACTTTTTTCATTTACACCGCTACTTCAACCATAAAAAGGCAATGTTTTTGTATTAGATCCGTTTTAATTTTCAAACACCCGAAACATTCAAATATCATCGTAATGCGTTTATTACTACTATTCCTTGGTCTTATTCCCGTTTCTGTTTTTTCACAATGTAAAACCTACACAATCGGCGTTAAAAAAGATACGCTTAATTGCACAGATTACAACAACCTGAAGCAGGGAAAATGGGTGATCCATGTTGAACCGTTAAGGGGAGAAGCAGGATACGATCTCGAAGGGGTTTATCGCGATGATAAAAAAGAAGGGCCCTGGCGAACCTACAGCATGATGGGAGATTTGCTGGCTGTTGAAAATTACCGCTGGGGATATAAGAACGGGAAAAGTTTTTACTACAATCTTTATGGTCTGGTAAGGGAGGAAAGCTGGAAAGCGATCGATCCTAAGAATCCCTACGACACGATCGATGTGCCTGATCTCAACACCGATAAGGTTTACAGGCGCGTGATAAAAACCGATGCTTATACGGTGAAGAATGGCGTATGGAAATACTACGATCCGCAAACCGGCCTGATACAGAAAACAGAAGAATACCAGTTTGACAGACTGCTCGACCCTTTTACGGGAAAGCCGCTGCAAAATCAGGTGAAGGCGCCTTATACAATGATGCCGAAAGACACCGCCGCCGCTAAAGTAAAGCCACCGGAAGTAGTGGAATATGAAAAGAAAAATTCCAATAAAAAGAAAATCCGTGTGCGGGATGGCGTGACCGGCGTGCAGTAGAAAAAAATCGTTCGCTCAGAATCTAAGCTTCGCTTTCCTCCATTTCTTTTTTAATAGCGTCTGAAGGTGTAACAAGCAATTTGTCGATCCGGTTATTGTCCATATCCATAATCTCAAAATTAAAACCCCGCCATTCCATCTTGTCGCCGGCTGCCGGAATCCTCTCCAATTCATCTAATACCAGTCCTGCCAGCGTATCAAAATCCTGTTCTTCCTCATCGAGCCAATCGGTTTTATCAAAATAACTCAGGAAGTCGTAATAAGGGATCTGTGCGTCAATTAAATAGGTGCCGTCTTCTCTTTCCACGATCTCGTAGTCCTCCTCGTGTTGTTCGGGAATATCGCCTACGATCGCCTCCAGAATATCATTTAAGGTAATGATTCCCTGCAGGGTTCCGTATTCATCCACAATAAATGAATAATGATTTTTGGATTGTTTGAATTTTTCCAGAAGCTGATAGGCTGTATTGTTTTCAGGAACGTAAGTGGCCGGTTTTACGATGTCCTTCAGAATTGTTTCATCCGGATAGCGGAACGCGTCTTTGAGAGAAACGATGCCCACAATAGCATCGATATTGCCATCACAAACCGCATAAACCGTATGAATCCATTCATCCTTTAAATTTTTGATATCCCGGATGGTGCTGTTTACATCGAGCCAGACGATATCACTTCTGTGGGTCATCAGGGAAGTAATATTTCTATCGCCCAGATGAAAAAGCCGTTCGATAATTTCCTGCTCGGTTTCTTCAATAGCGCCCACTTCCGTTCCTTCGTGAATGATGGCTTTAATTTCCTCTTCTGTTACAATATTATCGGCCTTATTCAGATTAAACAGATTGAATAAAAAGTTTCCCGACACCGTGAGCAACCACACGAAAGGATAAGCGATTTTACTGATGATCTTTGTGGGACCCGCAAGTGTTTTTGCGATGAATTCAGGACTTGCCATGGCGATCCTTTTAGGAACGAGCTCTCCCAGAATCAAAGAAAAGTAAGTGATAATGATCACGATAATTATCGTCGCGATCGCGTTGCTGTAATCCGCCATCCAGTGAAACCGGGACAGGAAGGCAGAAAGGTCGTTTTTGATCCTGTCTCCCGAAAAAATACCGGTCAATATTCCAATCAGGGTAATACCGATCTGCGTGGCTGAAAGAAATTTATCGGGCGAACTGGCCAGGTCCAACGCTTCCCTTGCTCTTTTGTCCCCTTTATTTGCTTGTGTTTCCAATCTCGCTTTTCGGGCGGAGATCAATGAAACCTCGGCCATTGCAAATACACCATTCAAAAGAATAAGAACAAGTATTATAATTATTTCAGTCATAAATATTGTGCAAAACTACAATAGTATTGAGTATTTTCATGCAACTGTACAATGTCCTAAATTATCATACCAATCTGACGGTCACAACAATTTGTTTTCGGCCGGAAAGCAAAATCGGGCAGAAAGACGTTTGTATTCAATAAGTAAAGGCGGGATTGGTGTCGAAAGAAAGTCCGCAGATTCCCTCTCCAGCAGGCGGGCCGGACTCAGCCTTGATCGCCGCAGTTCGGATGAATGTCCCGGATTCGCATTTTGTATTATATTTGATCAAAACTGAAAATCATGCCCTCTTTTGATATTGCCAGTTCGGTGGATGCGCAAACCTTGGATAATGCGGTAAATACCGTGAAAAAAGAAATTTCTAACCGTTTTGATTTCAAAAATTCCCCGGTAACGATCGAATTAAACAAGAAGGATCTCCTTATAAATCTCGAGGCCGAAAGTGATATGAAACTAAAGCAGGTAATTGATGTGTTGATCAGTCGCGCTGTAAAACAGGGCATCGACGCAAATGCTTTTGATTTTGAAAAGGATGCCTATCCAAGCGGAAAAGTAGTCAAAAAGGAAGTGCCGGTTCAAAACGGGCTCAAACAGGAAACGGCGAAAAAGATTGTAAAGCTGATTAAAGACAGCGGCATTAAAGTGCAGGCGCAAATAATGGATGATATTGTGCGGGTAACCGGAAAAAAGATTGACGACCTGCAAAGTGTGATTGCCTTATGCCGCAATGCCGATCTTAAAGTGCCCCTTCAGTTTGTTAATATGAAATCCTGAAAAATCATTTGGAAGGCAAGAGTAATTGTGATAATTTTGCAGCCTTAAAAAAATCATTAATTGTACGGCAAAATCCGTGCAGCCTAAAATCATAAAGATGAAACAAGGTATCCATCCTGAAAATTACAGATTCGTAGTATTCAAAGACATGAGTAACGGCCACCAGTTTTTGGGACGTTCTACTGCACAAACCAAAGACACCGTAGTATTTGATAACGGAAAAGAATATCCGTTGGTGAAGCTCGAAATTTCAAATACTTCCCACCCGTTTTATACCGGTAAGAACATGCTGGTAGACACCGCCGGAAGAATTGACAAGTTTAAGAAACGCTACGCGAAAAAATAGTAACTCCTTCAATCCCTCCAAAAACCGGAGGGATTTTTTTTAGCTTTAGGCTAAATTCCCCGCTTAATATGCCGCTCACCAGTTATCCGAAAGAAAAGATTAAAATCCTGTTGCTTGAAAATATCAGCAACAAAGCCGTCATGCAGTTTCATGAAAACGGTTATCAGAATATTGTAAGAATGAACGGCGCGCTCGATGAGGATAAATTGGTTGAAGCGGTTAAGGACGTACATATTCTCGGTATTCGTTCTAAGACAAGGGTAACGCCAAGGGTGCTGGCGGCCGCAAAAAAATTACAGTCCGTCGGTTGCTTTTGTATTGGTGTAAACCAGGTTGACCTGGATGAAGCGCTGAAAAAAGGTGTCGCGGTATTCAATGCTCCTTATTCCAATACCAGGAGCGTGGCTGAGCTTGTTATTGGGCTGGCCATCCTGCTCATAAGAAAGATTCCCGATAAAAATAAAGCGGCTCATGAGGGCATCTGGCTGAAAGATGCAAGAGGCAGTTTCGAACTGCGCGGTAAAACGATGGGACTTATCGGCTACGGCAATATCGGATCGCAGGTAAGTGTAATGGCCGAAGCACTCGGACTAAAGGTTGTCTATTACGATACCGAAACCAAACTTCCCCTGGGAAATGCCCGTTCCGCCACTTCATTAACCGAACTATTAAAAGAATCCGACATCGTAAGTCTGCACGTGCCCGAAAATGCACAGACGAAAAATCTCATCAACCGGGAGAATATTGTTTGTCTAAAAAACACCGCTTTGCTGATCAACTATTCCAGGGGAGAAGTGGTTGATCTTGATGCATTAAGCGAGGCTATACGATCGGGAAAACTCGCCGGCGCTGCCGTGGATGTTTTCCCTGTGGAACCCGAAAACAACGGCGATACATTTTCCTGTCCGCTTCAAGGCCTTCCCAATGTCATCCTCACGCCGCATATAGGCGGCTCAACTGTGGAAGCACAGGAAAATATCGGCCTCGATGTGAGCCATAAGTTGCTGGATTTTCTGGAAAGAGGAAACAGCACCGGCTCTGTAACGATTCCGGCAATCGCTTTGCCGCCTGTTGCAGACACACACCGCATCCTGCACATTCACCGCAATACTCCCGGCGTATTGAGTGCCATCAATACCGAACTGTCAAACAATGGGATAAATATTCTTTCCCAGTTTTTAAAAACCAATGAAACAACCGGCTACGTAGTGCTTGATGTAGATAAAAAGCTGTCGAAGAAGGCCCTTGATCTTCTCAAAAACGTATCGGCAACCATTAAGGTAAGGCTGGTCTATTAACCTTTATCCAACTCTCTTTCCTAATTTTGCAGGGCATTTCTGCAGAAAGGCGGTTATTATTGAAAATAAATTTTGTTTGAGATGAAATACGAGATCGGCGATGAGATTGTGGTGCTGCATACCAATGAAGAAGGAAAAGTAGTGGAGATCCTGAACGAAAAGATGGTGATGATAGAAGTTAGAGGCGTCAAATTTCCAGCATACACCGATCAGATTGACTTTCCGTATTTCAAACGATTTACTGAAAAGAAGGCGATATTTAACCTTTTGAAAGCGAAGGTTTTTGCCGAAAATATACCGAAGGAAAAAGCGAAGCCGCAACAAAAAAAAGGACCGGCAGGAGTGCACTTATCTCTGATTCCGGTTTTTACGACCGACGAATTTGGAGACGAGGCGGTTGAACTTTTCAAACTCTATCTGGTAAATGGAACCGAAAAGGGTTATAACTTTTTCTATCAATACCAACAGAAAGAAGGCGTAAATTTTGAATTGGAAAGCGTCATTTATTCGCACCATGATTTTTATCTGCACGATATTCCATTTGCAGATTTCAACGATAATCCCGTTTTATATTTCGAAGTTTCACTCATCAATCCCGAAAAAGGCAAGGCGGAATATTTTGAGTTGCCGTTGAAAGTAAAAGGTAAACAGATCTTTCAAAAGGTTGAACAGATGAAACAGAATAATCAGCCATCCATATTGTTTGAGTTGTTTAAAGACTATCCCGATCGGGAAAGCGTTTCCTACGCTTCACCTTCAGTTCTGTCCACACCCGTATCGAAGCCGAAAAAAGAGCAAAAAGCCTCCATTCCCGCCCGGTCTGTCGTTGATTTGCATATGGAAAAACTTGCGGATAACTGGCAGAATATGAGCAATTTTGAGATTCTGACGATGCAGCTCAACGAATTCGAAAAATGGTATGATCTTGCCGTTGCCAATCATTTGCAGAGTATGATCGTCATCCATGGCGTAGGAAGCGGGAAGCTAAAAGATGAAATCCACCAGATCCTTAAAAGCAGAAGCGAGGTTCGCTATTTCATTAATCAATACGATCACAGGTTTGGATACGGTGCCACCGAAATCTTCTTCAACTAAAAACTGTCCGAACCCGCCCGACCCGGAGTAAAAATCTCCACTTGGAGAGTAGGTATTATCGTTCCCTGAAAAGTCTATTTAAATACATTAAACGGATGCCGTCCGGAGTAGGAAAACGGATAGTTTATAAAAATTCCGCTTTTTCCAACCCGCGTACTTCCTTTCACTTCCAGTAATAGATCGGTTCGAAAAAGGGAGGTAAGTGTGTTTTTGAAAAGGTTCTTCATATCCACCTCCATTTTGGAAGGGATTATAAATTCTGCCTTTTTGGCAATATGCATGGTCGTATCCAAAAGATACCGACCGAGGTAATTGTGCTCCACATACACATCGCAATTGATATTCTTCAGGTCAACTCCGAAATTATTGGGGTTGTAAAATACCAGGTCCATACTTACTGTTGACTGGTTAAATCCCAAACTATCCACCTTGAAATTTTTGAAAGTCCGGTATTCGAATCCCTGCGGCTTTTGGCAACCGGCAAAAATGAGAACGGAAAGCAGTAGGGGGAGGAAAATTTTCATGTCAACAATTTAACCGCAAAGTAGGAAGAAGTTTTTTTTCGGCTTGTTAATTTTTTAATTTCTACCTTTCGAAAAACCTTGCTATTAATCTTAGTAATGAGAAAAATGACAAATAAAGTTATTAGCCTAATATACTTAGTATTGAAATATAACTATATAAGGCTGAACCACAAATGTTTAGATGAAATTAATAAAAATAAAACATGAACAAGGAATGAAGTCACGGAGAACCATTTCATTAGAGCATGCAATTTTTTTACAACTATAAAGTAGATGAACAAATAATGATACAAATGACTGAAATACAATTATTTCCAACGGTTAATTGGTGGATTTATTCGCTTGAATTAACACATATTAAAATAAATGAATGTCAAAAATACGAAAGGGCGAAATTTAACCGATATCCGGTCGCGGGTAGTAATGGAGTCATTCAACTTTCAGTGCCCTTAAAAGGCGGCAGAAATCAAAAACAACCATTGAATGAGGTTCGAATTGCAAATGAGGAAGGTTGGCAGATGCGTCACTGGAGAACGTTGTTTTCGTGCTACAATAAATCGCCCTATTTTGAATATTATAAAGAGTCGCTCGAAGCCTTCATTTTTCGAAAGCATGAAACTTTGTTTGCACTTGATCTTGCCTCTGTCCATTGGATTTTAGATCAGCTGAAAATGAAGGTCAACATAGAGTTAGTGGAAGACGACCATAACGCGATCCCCTCCGGTAGCTGTCAGAATGGCATCTACTATTATCCACAGGTGTTTGAAGATCGGATTGGATTTCAGCCGGATCTGAGTGTTTTGGATCTGCTCTTCAATCTTGGACCGTCTGCCCGGGAATGGCTTTTACGGCAAAATGAAAAAAGAAATAAATAGCTTTGCGGGATGTTTACCGGAATCATCGAAGCAGTGGGAACTGTCGAGTCGGTTAAGCCCGAAGGTTCGAATAAGATTTTTTATGTCAGTTCTGTAATTTCCAGGGAATTGAAGGTTGATCAAAGCCTTTCACATAATGGTGTTTGCCTTACCGTGGAGGCGGTGAATGAAGATGTGCACCGTGTTACGGCGATTGAAGAAACGCTGTTGAAATCAAATCTGCGTAGGCTTCAAACAGGTGATTTGGTAAACCTTGAAAGATGCCTTCAGTTTAACGGAAGGATTGATGGCCACATTGTGCAGGGACATGTGGACACAACCGCGGTTTGCATTTCAAAAAAGCCGCGTTCCGGGAGTATGGAATACCGGTTTCAATTGAAAGAAGAGAGGACGCCCTTCATTGTTGAAAAAGGAAGCATCTCTTTAAACGGTGTCAGCCTCACCATATACAATGTGAGCAAAAATGCATTTTCCGTTTCGATCATACCTTACACCCTCGAACACACCAATCTCAACGATCTGGCCGAAGGGATGGATGTGAATATTGAATATGATATCATTGGAAAATACATTTTACGAAACCTGCAGCTAAACGAAATCGAATAGAGCTGCTGCTGCACATTTCATTAACCCTTTTTCACCTGATAACGTAATCGGCATTGCCCATTCAATTGAAAGGGATTGACAAGAGCTTTCGATTTTCAATGCTAACAATAAAGTTCCTTCCCTCGGGCAATTTGGATGCGTTTTTCTCTAATATATCAGAAGTTCCGCATCGGAATAAAAAAATGTTTTTTCCGACAACGATCCGGACGTTGCTTTCTCCACTTTTAGGGGCAATTTCAGCTGACTCAATTCATTTTTGTACGAGATAATGTCAACCGAAATTTTCTTCCCGTACCAGTTGCACATTTCCGTAAATCCGCTTCTGAAAATATAAGCGCCCTTTTGGTTTTGAGGAAGGTTCTTAACATGGAGTTGGGTTCCATCGTCCAGCTTTTCTATCTCCGATAAGGTTTGCTGCACTACCTCTCCGGCCTTTCGGTAATTATTTGAAGCATTATTTAAGGCGAGTAAATGCAGCAGGACAAGAGACACAAATGCTGCAAGTTTAAGTGCTTGTTTGAAATTTGCTTTACTAATCAGGTAGGTTAAAATACAGGACGCAAACACGGTGGGTAAATACAGGAAGCGTTCTGATTCGGTCCCATAAGAATCAACGCCGAGGCCGATAAACGGGAGAACGCTAATCAGAAAAAGAACCGACAAAAAGATTAGATTCTCTTTCGCGCGGCGAGGGATCGCGATAAAGACGAAAGCAAACAAAATGAAGATCAAAGCAAATCCGGAAAGAATAAATGTTCCGCTGAATAGCGGCGGTATAAAACTTCTGACGATAAGCAGGAATAAATTACGTACAAGAAAGCCTGCTTTGTCGATGCTTAAACCCGTCGCTAAATAATCGCCCAGGATGCTTCCTGTAAAATACATTCTGATGCTTAAGTAAGCCAGAAATGACAGCAAAAGAACGAATAAAAAAACAGCCTCTCTTCCCGACGATTTCAGGCCGGTTGACCTCCTGATCGTAATCATCCCTGCAAATATCAACAGGAGCCAGGAAGATTCATAGCTCAATAAAGCCAACACGTAGGAAACGATACAAAGGATGAAATAGAAGTTCGAATCGGTCGTCTTTAGATAGCCGAATAAGAAAAGCAGCGAAAAAATGGTCGCAAGCATTGATGAGCGTCCTAAGATCCAGAACACTGCCTCACTGTGCAAGGCGTAACTAAAAAACAGGATTGCAGTAATTAACGATAGCTGCCGATATTGTTTTACACAGAGGATCTTGGTGAACAGTTCTTTCGCAAAAAAATACACTAATCCGGCGGCGATCATGTGTAGCAACAGATTTGTAAGGTGATAGCCCCATGCACTTTTTTCCCAAATCATCACATCAAGCCGGATAAATAGTTCGCTCACGGGTCTGAAACTTCCATTTTGCAACCATATTCCCCTTTCAGATTGCGGAATATGTATAAAATCATCGTTCTGAAAAAAGAGGGGCAGAGGATTATATAGATATACCACAACCAAAACCGCCACGGTTGATAAAATATAAAGCAGTTTGTCTGGTCTGGACATAATTAAAGATAAAATTTAATTATAGTTTTACCGCTACAAATCCGATTAAAAGATGTTGAAAAAATTTCTGACGCTTGTTATTTCCGTGCTCATTTTTCATGGACTTTCCTTAGCTGCAAAGGTTGATACCCTTAATATATTCAGTAAGTCGATGCAGAAGGATATTAAATGTGTTGTCGTTTTACCGGACAGCTACAGCGGGAACACTGCTTATCCTGTTATCTATCTGTTGCACGGTTATGGCGGCAATTACGCAAGCTGGCTGACCATTGCGCCGCAGCTAAAAAACTGGGCTGATGAAAATAAAGTTTTGATTGTTTGTCCCGATGGTGCAACAAGCTGGTATTTCAACAGTCCGCTTGACGCTTCGATTCGTTATGAAACCTTTGTTGCAACGGAGGTTCCTGCCTTTATCGATTCAAAATATAAAACCGTTAATAACAGAAACGGGCGGGCAATCACCGGACTGAGCATGGGCGGTCATGGCGCCTTGTATATTGCTATCCGGCACAAAGACTTTTTTGGTGCAGCAGGAAGTACTTCCGGTGGTGTTGACTTTACGCCTTTTCCCGAAAATTGGGAGATAAAAAAATCATTGGGTGAATACAAAACGCATCCTGATCTCTGGAACGAAAACACCGTTATTCACCAGGTTGATAATTTAGAAAACGGAAACCTGAAGATCATTATTGATTGCGGAGTAGATGACTTCTTCCTTCAGGTTAACCGCGATCTGAATCAAAAATTACTGGAAAAGAAGATCGACCATGATTATATCGAAAGACCGGGCGGCCACACGCTCGAATATTGGAATAACTCCATTGACTTTCAACTGCTGTTTTTCAAAAAATATTTTCAGTCGAATAAGCTGTTGTAAAAAAGCCGGCCTGACTCCGGCTTGTCTACGATCTTCTTATTTAAGATCCTGAACGATTGGATAATGATCAACCGTTTCAAACGTATAATGCGGATTCTGTTTCAAAATCGAGACGAGCTTTCTCAGGCTATCAGCATATTGAGTTTTTTCAAACATCCGGTCGTGCGCTAAAATAACGAGGTGATCCTTTCTGTTTGTTGTGCCCTCGCTAAGCTTTTTGTTGATATTCCGCAGCATATTATCTACGCTCTGCAGCGGAATAGATCCGCCCTTATTGATGAATTGCCATTCCACATCCCATCCGATAACGCTGTAACCGAGAGAATCGAGTTTATGGCAAAGGGGCAAAACCTGCTTTGGTCCTCTTATTTCACCATTTCCGACCCATGCATTATTTCCGGGAAGGCGAATAATTTTTTCCGGAAGTTTCAACTCTGCCTCCGCCCGCATAAAATCTTTTACCGCAGAGTCAGGATTACTGTAAAAACTTTTATACTTATTTCTAAACCCATGGGTGAAACTGTGATTGGCAATCAGGAACTGTGGATAGTTGTTTCTGAGCGTATCAACGATACGCTTTCTTCTTTCGTCAAACTGATGCATTCCAACGAGAAAAAACGTGGCTTTCACACCTTCGGTCTCGAAAATATTTTTACAGATATTCGTTCCCGGCGGTTGCGGCGCATCGTCTAAGGTCAGGTAAATATATTTTTTGCTGCTGTCGTATTGGATCGGTTTGAAAGCAGTCGTATCAATCGTGATTATTGAATCAATAAGCTGATTTTGGGCTACAAGGTCAGAGCCGCCTTTGCAGGAAGAAAGCAACAGCAGCAGAAGTGACGGAATTAAAAGAGCCGGGATCTTCGTTTTCATTTAAGTTGGAATTTTTACCAGTTTATCCAATTTTGAAGAACCGCGAAGTTAAGCGGTGCTCCGTTTCAACCGCGGTTTAATATTAGTTAAAAACACCATTAACAGGATAAAAAAATTGGATGTTGCCATCCAATTGTCAGTTACCATCATTTATGATTCGTAGCTTTATTTTATAACCTCACCCTCTATTTTCAGTTCTACAGGTTGGTCAACATTCGCAAATTTCACGAGTACGTTCTTTGAAAATGAGCCGAGTTGGGCCGCATTGTAAGTTACTTTTATTTGTCCTGTTTTTCCTTTCATGATTGGAGTTTCAGGATAAACTGGTGTAGTGCAACCACAACCGGCAGTAGCGTTTTCAATTACTACCGGTTTGTTTGACGTATTGGTAAAAGTGAACTCAGTTGTCACTGGTTTGTTTTGCGGGATTTTTCCAAAAGAGTAAGTCTTTGCTTTAAATTCAACAGGTCCGTTTTGTGAAATTGCCGGAATGGTTAACAACAGTGCAAATGCAATAAACAGAGTTTTCATAATTAGTTTTATTTTATTTTGCTGGTTCTGATTTTAATTTTTTCAAACTTGAATTGGCCGGAGCCGCATCGTCGGGTGTTTTGTAGGTCTCACCGTGAAATTTTACCACCTGGCTCAATCCGTCATTGAAAAATATGGTTACTACTTTTTGAAATTTTCCATCGGTTGCACCATTAAAACCGATACCCACCTTAAAGGATTCTCCGGGAGCATACGGGCCGGGCGCCCATTTAGGTGTCGTGCATCCACAACCAACCTGTACATTCTCAATCTTTACCGGGGCAGAAGAAATGTTCTTCATTTCAAGCTCATATTCCGCCGCCTTGCCATACGGGATCTTTCCAAAATCATGATCAAGATCTTTGAATTCCACAACATCACTGACGTCTTTTGAAGCAGATGTCTGCGCGTTTGCCGTTAATGCCATTCCAAGAAAAAAGGCAGGCAGGAGGAAGAGTAACTTTTTCATCGGTTTTACTTTTATAGAAGTAAAAATAATTAATAAAATTTAATAATGAAACTAAATTAACGCCGGTAAAAATACGTTTTTGCAGGGTATTGAAGCAAAAGCCGGTCTTAATAAATGTCTAAATTAATGGCAGAATCCACGGCTTTAATATTATTTTTGTCGCATGGAAAATAAGTCAATATCTACACCTGAAAACGATGAAATGTTGTCATACCAGGATTTTCGAAACGCAGTCTTAGACGATTACCGGGTAGCCGTAATAAGCCGCGAAACGAGCCTGCTGGGAAGAAAGGAAGTCTTAACCGGGAAAGCGAAGTTTGGAATTTTCGGTGATGGAAAAGAGGTTGCACAGATTGCGATGGCCAAATATTTTAAACAGGGCGACTGGCGTTCAGGTTATTACCGGGATCAAACGTTTGTATTTGCAAAGGGCTTATTCAATCCACAGCAGTTGTTTGCGCAATTGTATGCCGATCCTGATGTTTCCCATGATCCTTCAAGTGCAGGCAGGCAGATGGTTAGCCATTTTGCAACCGCTAATTTTGATGCTGACGGCAACATGCTGCCTCTTGCAAAACAGTATAATATTGCCGCTGATATGGCGCCAACCGGTTCACAAATGCCGCGTGGTGTTGGATTGGCACTCGCGTCAAAACTATTCAGAAATGTGTCTGAATTGCAAAATGAAGATAAGCTTTCCAACAACGGTAATGAGATTTGCTTCTGCACCATCGGCGATGCTTCTACATCTGAAGGTCATTTCTGGGAAACGATAAATGCGGCCGGCGTCTTACAGATTCCGCTGGCGGTCTTCATCTGGGACGATGGCTACGGCATCAGTGTTCCGAAAAAATATCAAACCACCAAGGGTTCAATTTCCGCAGCCCTGAAAGGATTTCAGAAAAAAGATGATTCAAACGGAATAGACATTTATAAACTAAAGGGTTGGGATTATGCCGGCATGTGTGAAGTGCTGGAGACGGCCATTCAGAAGATTCGCGACACGCACGTTCCCGCCGTTTTCCACGTGGAGGAAATAACGCAACCGCAGGGACACAGCACGTCCGGAAGCCATGAACGATATAAAACTCCCGAAAGGTTGGAATGGGAGAAAGAATGGGATTGCAATAAAAAGATGAGAGAATGGATTCTTTCATCGGGACTGGCAACAGGAGAGGAGCTTGCTACGATTGAGCAGGAAGCGAAAGATTATGTGAAGGAAAGCCGGAATAAAGCATGGACAGAGTTCAATGAACCGATAAAGGAAGAAGCGGAAAAAATGTTGTCGCTTCTCGAGGCGGTTCAACTGCCCGATGCCGGTCAGGAGCAGGCACTGAAAACAGAAATTAAGAAGTTCAGGGAAAACCGCGATATCCTTCGCCGAGACATCGTGCATACATTGTATCAGGCGGTTCTGATTGCGGGAAAAACGAATCCTCAGCTTACCGCCTACTACCAATCGGTTAAAGCGCAATACGCAAACCTTTATGACTCATGGTTGTATCTCGGAACAGAAAATGGAAGCGCAATGAATGTTCCCGTTGTGGGGGCCGAATTTGCCGCGGATGCGGGTTTGGTGAATGGATTTGAAGTGTTGAATAAATATTTCGAAACGATTTTTTCTACCCGTGAGAACGTAGTGGCGTTTGGGGAAGATGTTGGTTTTATCGGCGATGTTAACCAGGCCTTTGCTTCCCTTCAGGAGAAGTTTTCCGAAAATCGCATCTTTGATACGGGCATTCGCGAACTCACGATCATGGGACAGGCGATTGGTCTTGCCCTGAGAGGACTCAGACCGATAGCGGAGATTCAATATCTCGATTACCTGGTTTATGGATTGCAGCAACTGACCGATGATGTTGCCACAATTTTATATCGCACGAATGGCCAGCAAAGATGTCCCCTCATTATCAGAACGCGTGGTCATCGCCTTGAAGGAATCTGGCACAGCGGTTCGCCAATGGGAATGATCATAAACGCTCTGAGAGGAATGTATGTATGTGTTCCGAGAAATATGACGCAGGCTGCAGGAATGTACAATACGTTGCTGAACAGTTCTGAACCGGGATTGATCATCGAGTGTTTGAATGGATACCGGCTGAAGGAAAAGCTACCCTCAAACCTTGCAGACATGACGGTTCCGATGGGTATTCCCGAACTGCTTCGGAAAGGAGAGGATGTAACCATCGTTTCTTATGGCAGCGTCTTGAGAATTATTGACGAGGCGGCCGCTCAACTTGAGAAACTCGGAGTTGATTGCGAAATTATTGACGTACAAACCTTGTTGCCGTTTGATATTAACCATAAGATCCTCGATTCTTTAAAGAAAACCAACCGGATCGTTTTTGTAGACGAAGATGTTCCGGGCGGGGCTGCAGGATATATGTTCAATAAGGTAATGGAAGGGCAGGGCGGATATCGCTGGCTCGATGTAGCGGCCCGCACCATCACCGGAAAAGCACATCGGCCGGCCTACGGAAGCGATGGGGATTATTTCAGTAAACCGAATGTGGAAGAGATCATCAGCACGATCCTCGAGATGATGGCAGAATAAACAACTTCGATTTTGTGAGCGAATGCAGTCGCTGTTTCCACAAAACCTATTCTCCTGCATTAGGTAATTGTTGTTCGAATTACGCATTCAGCCAGTTTTGGATGATCTGATCTCCTAACGGCGTGAGCACACTTTCAGGATGAAACTGAACCGATTGAAGATCGTACGTGCGGTGCTGCATCGCCATAATTTCGTTTTCTTCATCCACTGCAGTAATCTCGAAACACTCGGGTAGTGTTTCCTTCTTTACAATCCATGAATGGTATCTTCCCACCTCTATTGTTTCAGGAAGATGTCTGAATAAATTGTTTTTTGAACTGCCGTTGCGGTTAAGGATCTGCACCGGGGTGGCCACGCCGTGATAAACCTTTTTCAGATTTTCGAGAGATGCTCCAAATGACTCTGCTATGGCCTGATGTCCGAGGCAGACACCCAGGATGGATTTGGAAGCCGCATACCTCTTGATCATTTCCAATAAAATTCCAGACTCATGCGGCAAGCCCGGACCGGGTGAAATAAGAATGCGGTCATACTGGTCAATTTCATCAACCGTGATGCGATCATTTCTGAAAACCTCCGGCTGCTCACCGGTACATTTCCTTACGGATTGAACGAGGTTGTAGGTAAATGAATCGTAGTTATCAAAGATCAGTATCCTCATTTTCTAAATATATTGGTGGAAAAAACCTCCGTTGGCGGATAACGAAATTGGAGCGCTTTCATCAGATCAAAACGATGAACCTGATTTTTTGAATGCGGGAACAGATTTATCCATCGATGGTCGATGCAGGAGAGTTGGCAATGAAATCCCTGTTCAAAACAGGCCTCAATCTTGACCTGCTTTTATTAAAAATATTCTGCCCGTTTTTCAGGCCTTTCCGGATTTCTTTCTGTCTTTCTTCCGGTAATTCTATCAGATCCTTGCATTCCTTACTGCAGCAGCCATTGTATTTTTCAGCGCATTCCCCGCATTGAATAAACAGCAGATGGCAGCCATTATTTTTGCAGTTGGTATGGCTGTCGCAAGGTTTTCCGCACTGGTGGCAGTGGGCTATTACGTCATTTGTTATTCGTTCTCCAAGGCGATTATCAAACACGAAATTTTTCCCGATAAAATTCGTTTCAAGCCCTTTTTCTTTCACCTGGTTCACATAATTAATAATTCCGCCCTCAAGATGAAAAACATTTTTAAATCCTTTGTGCAACATGAAGGCACTCGCTTTTTCGCATCGAATTCCACCGGTGCAATACATGATTATGTTCTTTTCTTCTTTACCTTTCAACAGGTCAACAGCCATCGGAAGTTGCTCTCTGAAGGTGTCGGAAGGAAGTTGTACTGCATTTTTAAAATGACCGACCTCATATTCATAATGGTTACGAAAATCAACGACAATGGTAGAAGGATCGCTCATCATTTTGTTCATCTCTTCAGCGTTAACGTATTTGCCTTTCTGATGCATGTTGAAGCGTTCATCATCAATTCCATCCATAACGATCTTTTTTCGCACCTTCACCTTCAAAACCCAGAACGATTTTCCGTCATCTTCGATCGCGATATTCAACCTTAGATCTTTCAACAATGCGTCTTCCTGCAGGAACGAACAAAAAGCGGCAAATTGAGATTCAGGAATACTAATCTGCGCATTATATCCTTCAGAGGCTACATAAATTCGTCCGAACACCTTCAGGGAGGTGAGATTTTTATACAGATAATCCCGGAAGGCAGCAGGATCGCCGATCTTGCAATAGCGGTAGAAACTGATCGTTTTTCTTTTTTCAGTTTCTGCCAACATTTTTTGTTTCAGTTCTTCATTGGAAACTCTGTTGTGTAATAAGGCCATAGAAAAGCTTTTGTTCGATCAAGGATGTGGCTTGCAAAATTAAGCGCACCAACGGAAAAATAAATGTTTTACAAAAAAATTGGCAGAACAGTAATAACATTAGGGTTAACGCAGGATGCCGCGCTTTTTTCACCGCGGATACCGGCATTTGTGAAGGCTGTAGGAAAACGAAGCCCTAGTACCAAACAATAGAAATACTTCGATCAGTTAGAGGAAAGGCATTTTTCGAGGAACCGATCTACCGGCCAAATTTGGTTTCCCATTCTTTTGTGCCGCCGGTAAGGTTTTTTATTTTCTGAAAACCCATTTGCTCCAGATAAAGTCCGGCCATTCCTGAACGGTTTCCACTTCTGCAGTAGACAATAACTTCCTTATCGCGCCAGTCTTCGATTGGATCGGTTTGCATGGACTGAATATCAGAAAGGGGAATATGAATGCCACCGATATTGAAATCTGCTCTTTCATCGGCTTCTCTTACATCGAGCAGGTTG